>CBDUBP010000262.1:0-3557 GCA_965365415.1 uncultured bacterium
CAGATTCAAATGTAAAGTATTGATTCCCAGTTTTTGGAAATAGGGTATGACTTCGTTGGAAAGGTATTCACCGCAGACCTTGTGGCGTGGATAATGATGCTTTTCGATGACGGAAACCCGGAAACCCGCCTGCGACAGATGGATCGCTGCAGTCAGTCCCGCAACTCCTCCGCCTACAATAATTACGTCCCCGGTTTCCATAGCAGCCTAAAGATACGGGAAAACCAATAATTTTCCGATTGCGGAATTTAAATTAATGGCAAAAACCGATGCTGTCCGATCAAACGCGGCCGTCGCGGATCTCATCCACAATCTCCGGATTTAAAAGTGTCGTGGTATCCCCGAAATTTGAAAAATCCCCTTCTGCGATCTTGCGCAGGATCCGTCGCATGATCTTGCCGGATCGTGTTTTTGGCAGTGCCGAAACGAATTGCATTTTGTCGAGTTTGGCGATGGGGCCAATGTTCTCGCTGATATAATTGTTGATTTTTGTCTTTATGTCGGATTGATCGTGGCCTGCCGCGGAATCTTTCAAAATGATGAATCCGTAAAGTGCATTTCCTTTTATATCATGCGGAAATCCAACAATGGCAGATTCGGCTACATCCTCATGTTCGTCGATTGCGTCCTCAATTGGTGCAGTTCCAAGATTGTGTCCTGAAACGATCACAATGTCGTCGACACGCCCGGTAATCCGATAGTATCCGTCCTTATCGCGCAGTGCTCCGTCACCGGTAAAATATTTTCCGGGATAGGCCTTGAAATACGTATCGAAATATCGCTGATGATCGCCCCAGATCGTCCGTGCAATCGAAGGCCATGGGAATTTGATGCAAAGATTTCCGGCGCTGGCTTTCTCATCGATTTCATTGTGGCTGTCATCCATCAGGCAGGGCTGGATTCCCGGCAATGGTAGCGTCGCGAAGGTTGGTTTTGTTTCCGTGACGAATGGGATCGGTGAGATCATGATCCCACCAGTTTCCGTCTGCCACCACGTATCAACTATAGGGCAATTATGCTTTCCCACATTTTCATCATACCAATGCCAAGCTTCGTCATTGATCGGCTCGCCAACAGAACCGATGATTTTCAACGATGAAAGATCGTGTTTGCGAACCAGTTCGACATTTTCTTTTGCGAGCGATCTGATCGCCGTCGGAGCGGTATAGAATTGGGTGACCTTGTGTTTGTCGATCACTTCCCAGAATCGCCCTGAATCAGGATATGATGGAATTCCTTCGAAAATCACCGTGGTTGCGCCATTTAATAACGGTCCGTATAAAATATAGGAATGACCTGTGATCCATCCTATATCCGCGGTGCACCAGAAAATATCGCCGGTTTCATAATTAAAGATATTCTTAAACGTGTAACCCATGAAAACCATGTAGCCGGCGGTGGTGTGCAGCATTCCCTTGGGTTTTCCCGTCGAACCTGATGTGTAAAGAATGAACAACGGAGCTTCAGCATCAACAATTTCGGGTTCGCAATGATCGTCTGCATCATCGAGCAACGGCGCGAGCCAGTAATCGCGATCTTTAACCATTTCAATGTCTTCTTTTGTACGTTTTGCAACAAGCACCGATTCAACCGTCGGACAATCAATTAGCGCCTGATCGATGATTTTCTTAAGCTCTATGGTTTTATTTCCACGGAAACCACCGTCGGCTGTGATCACCATTTTGCACCCGCTGTCATTGATCCGTGTGCCGACCGCGCTCGATGAAAACCCCGCAAAAATAACCGAATGAATTGCGCCGATCCGCGCACAGGCTAAGATCGATATCGCCAACTCTGGGATCATCGGTAAGTAAATGCAGACCCGATCGCCCTTTGTAATACCTTTTTCAAGAAGTACATTTGCCATTTTACAAACCTTCTTATGTAGTTCCCGATACGAGATGTGTTGTGCCTGGTCATTTACATCGTTTGGCTCGAAGATAATCGCAGTCTGATCGCCTAAGGTGTCAAGATGCCTGTCGAGGCAGTTTTCCGTAATGTTCAGTTTTGCTCCGTCGAACCATTTGAAGTCAGCTTTATGCATGTCGAAATCCAACACGCGATCCCATTTCCTTCGCCATTTGAAATTATTCTCGGCAAGAGCAGCCCAGAATTCATTTGGCGAATCTACCGAAAGCTTGTATTGCTCTTCGTATGTCTTTAAGTCCTTGATATGAAAATGAACCATCCTATAAGTTTTTTTTGTCGTATTCTCCTTTTAATGCAAAGTATCCGAATGCAAACAGGCCTGCAACGATCAAGGGCGTCAGCACGAACAAGATGATGATCCCGAAAACAAGGTCTTCCTGTTTTCCTGTTTCTATCTTTGGCAGACCGAATATGAATATGCAGAAGTAGGCTGCAGCGGCGGCAAGTGAAATCCACAAAAAGCCGAGTATTCTTTTTAGTATATCCATCAGTCGTGAGTTGTATTGTTTTTACGTTCGATATAAATCATCCCGATAATAAAACTTACCGAGGCGATGATGATCGGATACCAAAGCCCATCGAGGTAATATCGGTCATTTCCCGATAATTTTCCATTTGTGACAAGATACGTTGAAATCGCGGGAAGCAACCCGCCGAAAATACCGTTGCCGACATGATATGGCAGCGACATCGATGTATACCTGATTTTCAAAGGAAACATTTCAACGAGGAAAGCGGCAATCGGACCGTAAACCATCGTGACGAAAATGACCTGGATCCAGACCAGGAAGATCAATGTCCATTTATCGGAACTGTTTAATACCGTCGAGTATACAGGTTCCGGCTTCATTTTTAATTTGCTATAATTCTTTGGGATCGAGGCCGTACTCACCGTGCCATCTGTATAAGCAACCTTAAAAATGGAAGTGTGATCAGTCGACGGAACGCCCTGCGATGTAACGATCGTTTTATTCTTCAGGTCTCCGGTTTCATACATCTTTTGATAAATCGGCCGGTATAGTAGTATTGCGAGCAGCATGCCCGACATCATTACCGTTTTCCGCCCTAGCTTATCGGATAACCATCCGAAGAAAACAAAGAATGGCGTTCCAAGCAACAGTGCGATCCCGAGCAGCTGGTCGACCTGGACCGAGTCGATATTCATCACCGTTTTCATAAAACTCATCGCATAGAACTGGCCGGTATACCAAACCACGCCCTGCCCCATCGTCGCGCCGAACAAAGCGAGCAACACAAATTTCAGGTTGTATCGCTTGCCGAAGCTTTCCTTTAACGGATTGACACTTGTTTTGCCTTCTGATTTTGCCTTTGCAAACGCAGGCGATTCGTCCATTTTCTTGCGGATCATATATGATACGAATACCATAAGGATCGATATCCAGAACGGAACACGCCAGCCCCATTGGTCGAAATCTTCAGCGGAAAGAACTGATTTGGTTGCAAGAATCACCATCAGTGAAACGAACAAGCCTGCAGTGGCCGTGGTTTGGATCCAGGAGGTCCAGTATCCTCTTTGTCCCGGCGGTGCGTGTTCGGCCACATAGGGTGCTGCGCCGCCATATTCGCCACCGAGCGCAAGGCCTTGCAGAAGCCGCAACCCTAAAACC
>CBDUBP010000263.1:0-3523 GCA_965365415.1 uncultured bacterium
TTATGGGAATGTGGTTTCTGGCAAGCGCATACGGACAATATTTTGCAGGTTTGCTCGGAGCGGATATCGCCGAGAATTCGCAAAACATGAGCAATTTCGACAAGCTTCAGGTTTATGCCGAAGGATATAAGAACCTGGCATTGTACGGACTCATCGCCGGCGTGGCACTGATCGCCGCATCGCCATTGATAAAAAAATTAATGGGCAATGTGAAATAATTGCTACCTTTCGGCACCAAATTTGACAAACGCGCGCGAATTTTTTAATTTATAAAATATGAAGAAAGTATTCATTCTACTAATGCTTATTGTTGGATCGGCTACGATTCAAGCCCAGGAAATTACCTGGCACACCGATATGAACAAGGCAATGGAAGTTTCCAAAAAAAGCAAAAAGCCGTTATTCCTGTTTTTTACCGGAAGCGATTGGTGCGGATGGTGCATCAGGCTTCAGAAAGAAGTTTTCAAGACACCCGAGTTTGAGAAATGGGCAAAAGACAATGTAGTCTTGGTCGAGCTTGATTTTCCAAGAAGAAAACAGCTTGCTCCCGAACTTCAGAAGCAGAATATGGAACTTCAGCAAAATTTCCAGGTGATGGGTTATCCAACCGTTTGGTTCGTAAATGCTTCCAAAAAAGATAGCAAGATCAATTTCGATAAACTCGGAAGCTCCGGATATCTTGCAGGTGGCCCAACGGTGTGGCTTGAAAACGCCAACAAGATCATCAAGAAGTAATCAACGCTTCAAAGCATAGTATCCCTTTTCGCCCGTGTGGTGGAAAGGGATATTTCTTTTTTGGCAGGTTAGTTTCCACCTTTCTACATATGATTTATAGTTGGTTCCGTCGGCAATAACCTGTTTGGGCATTGCGTCACGAAGCCATCTGTCGAGATTAATCTTTGGGGAATTGCGAAGCATTAAAATATCGCACGGAACTGTGGAGGCAAGCGCTGTGTCGACCATCAGGATTCGATGGTTTTCAAACGATATCAAATTTTGAGGTGGCCTGACCAATTCAGATCGACAAAAATTCTCAATCGAGTAATCCGTGACGCACTTTGGTTGCGTTTCCGTCGAATAGGCGATTAACCGGCGGCCGTGTTTGAGCGACAGCGTCGTGTGTTTTTTGCGATGGAAAACTATCAACTCCGATCTTAAGGCCGATTCATAGATTGTATTAAGGTATATGAATTGGGCACTGGCGATGAACACAAACGACATGATCAATCGGGTGTAATTTGCGCGTTTTATCCAAATGACTGTCGAAATTAACGCAAGATAAATTGCAGCCATCAGCTCGGCGTTCATTGGAATTCCCGTAAACACGAACTGTTCATAATCTGAAATATTGCCAATGATCGCATTCATGGCCACGATGCACCAATCAAGAATTTGTGTCAATATTTGAGGAAGGATTCCGGACGCGGCAAAAATGATCACAATTACACCCAAAATCATGACGATACTTAAAAACGGGATAATCACAAGATTGGTAATAAAAAATAGTCCGGGGAATTGATGGAAATAGTACACTGATAACGGGAATGTGCCAATCTGAGCCGCGACCGATACCGTAAAGATCGTCCAGAAATATTTTACCACACGAAATTTTGGGGACCACAACCTGTCGAGTTCGGGCTGCAGCCACAGAATGAAGAATAGAGCAGAATAGCTAAGCTGAAATCCAACATCGAAAAGGAACATCGGCTCTACCAGCAGAATTAAAATAGCTGAGGCTATAAGCGTATGAAAGATATTGGATCCACGACGCATAAAATTTCCGCAAGTCAGCAGTGAAAACATGGCTGCCGAACGGATGACCGACGGGGAAAGGCCGGCAAGAAATGCGAAGCCCCACAAACTTATGATCGTTACAATAAGTTTCAGAAAACGCCATCGCCGCGTATTTGGCAGCGGTTTGAGCAGAAAATCGATGAATAGAATAATAAAGCCAACATGCAAGCCCGACACTGATAAAATATGGACTGCGCCCGCCAGACGGTAATCTTCAATGATATCGGCCGCAATTTCCTGCTGTTGACCGAGGATTAAGGCCGACACGACATGGAGTTCCCGCTCATTCATACCGCTTTCCCTGATATTGCTGATGATTCGCCTTCGGAGCTGGTCTGAATAATAGTACAGATCCTTTCTCGATTCACCGATATAAATAATATCTCGATTTGTAATGTAGACCTGCGCATAAATCGATTTATTTTCCAGGTATTTGCCGTAGTCGAACTGCGCGGGATTCTGAGGCTTTTTATGGCGGCTGCCCTTTGCGATTACGATTAAGTTTTTACCCGTATGATAATCGGTTTCGCTGCCGGCGTTGAGCATCAACCTTCCCGATGCATGAGATCCATCCACACTTCGGACAATTCCAATGTATCGCGTTCCGTAGGCAGTCGATTTTAATTTTTCGCGAATAACAATATGGAACGTTTGCGAAGTATCCGGCCTCAAAAATTTAGTGTAATGCGACGGATAGTGATTTTCCTGATTCACTGTCACAGTCAAAACTCCGGCGAAAAATGCCGCGCAATACAGGAAAACTGAAAAAAGTATTCTGTTTGGAGATTTTCTGGTATTAAGGAACGATAAACTAAGGATGAATGCAATAGAAATGACAAGGGTAATCTTCGGATCAGCGCTATAGAAGTAAGCAAAGACAATTCCCGGAACAAAGAATGCGAAGATTTTTATCAGCGGGAATTCTACGAGGTTCATCGGAAAAAGTTTCCATAAAACTAGCGGCTACGATTCGATTGGTATTGTGGTTTTCCCGTATAATACAAAAAGCCCCGGGAATCCCGAGGCTTTTGTATATGAGATAACCAGTTTACAGCACGCGGTTCGCCTGTGCAAATGACTTCTTGTAATACGGTTCTTTGGTAGATGAGATGATCACACCTTTTTGCGTGGACGAATGGATGAATTTAATTTCTTCCTCGTCTGCTTCGACGACGATACCTACGTGGTTGATGGTATTGCGGCCGTTGGTTTTAAAGAAAACAAGATCACCTTTTTTGACTTCCTTCGGTGACAGTTTCTCACCGACTTTCGCCATTGCATTCGAACTTCTTGGAAGTTTCATTCCAAAAATGTCGAAAACAGCGGTCACCATTCCGGAGCAATCCATTCCCGATTTTGAAGTTCCTCCGCCGCGATAATTCACGCCAAGGAAATCCATCGCGTTGTTGATCATCTGCATTGCAAGATAATTGTCGAGTGGCTCGATGATAAGGTCGTTGTCTTCCTTATCATTGATCAATGACCGGCTTTTCCTGGATTTCGAATCTGATTTTTTTACCGACTTTGTGGAGCTGGTTTTCGCTGCAGCTACAGTTGAAGGATTTTTGTCTGTAGGTTTCTGATAGATGCCTTTTGCGACCGCATCCTTTTTGGAAGTGACGATCTGGGCATTGGAAAAGGAAAAGATGAACAGAAAAACAATTAGTAAAAGACTCTTCTTTTGCATATTTATTTTTTATTTATAGCCGGGGCAGGCTTTTATTTATTA
>CBDUBP010000264.1:0-3461 GCA_965365415.1 uncultured bacterium
CCACGCGGTGCGATGATAGTAATCCAAACCGCGCACCAAATCGGCGTCGATTTCATACGCGATGCCAAACTCGTCCAACAATTCCAACACGCGACCAAAATGCGCCATCGAATCGGCGTCATTTTCGCGCAAATAATCTGCAAACAATGGATTCCTGATAAAAGGCATCGCATCGGTCAAGACTATGGTCGACGCCGATTGACGGCTGTAAAAATCGTCGACGTTGAGGAATACCGTCGAAATTTCTACCTGCTTCTTTCGCAGGATTTCCAATTCAAGAAGATTATCGCGTAATGTTGCGCCCTCAATGCCAAAATTCATCGCGTTTTTTCCGGTCATCGCTGCAACGGTATCCGCAACAATATGATTTAACGTCCGTGACGAACCCAGAAACACGTAATCGATCTTTTGTGGCGCGATGCGGATCAAGTACTGGATCTTATTTTTTGGCTTAGTCGTTTTGTAGATGTGTGTATACGTGAGATCAAGGATGACCATCAGGATCAATACCGACAAAAGAACGGTGGCTACATGCCGCAGGAAGACCTTCATCAGAATTGGAAATAAATGAATTGTTGAACTCCTGAAAAAGATCCGAAGACCAGGATCGATGCTGCGATCGACACGGCTTTGAGTGTGCGGCGACGGCCATGGATCGGGTGTTCGTGAGTCCTCGAGATCCATTCGATCAGGATAAACAATGCCAGTAATGCCATGATCTCAAACGAATACCGGTTCGTCGGAAGATAGACCATGATCTTTGTAAATTTCATCGCAAAGATTCCTGAAATGTAATTGAATGCCTCCGTGAGGGTTTGGGCACGGAAAAATATCCATGCAAATGTCGTAAGCGAAAAGGTAAGCAGCATCGCAAAAAACTGATTGATCGATGGCCACGATCTGTCTTCGGCGACAATCCCCAGGTTGTTGCGGTTCGTATTGCCGATCATCAGAGGCAGGAAATAAATCGCGTTGATCGCACCCCAAAAGATGAATGTCCAATTGGCTCCATGCCAAAATCCACTGACCAGGAAAATGATAAATGTATTCCTGACTTTCGACCACATGCCGCCACGGCTTCCTCCAAGCGGAATGTACAAATAGTCGCGAAACCACGTCGAAAGTGAGATGTGCCATCTGCGCCAGAATTCGGCGATGTCGCGCGAAAAATAAGGGTAGTTGAAATTGCGGAGCAGATCGATCCCGAATAATTTCGACGTTCCGAGTGCAATATCGGAGTAGCCTGAAAAGTCACCGTAAATCTGGAACGCAAAATATACCGCGCCTGCCGCCAGCGTCAGGCTGTCGAGATTCTGATGATTCGCGAAAATGTCGTTTGCATAACGCGCACAGGTGTCGGCAATGACAACTTTTTTAAAAAGACCCCATAAGATCTGGTGAAACCCGTCGATGGCTTTATTGGAATCAAAAGTTCGCCTGCGTTTGATCTGCGGCAAAAGATGTGTCGCGCGTTCGATCGGGCCGGCGACAAGCAGTGGAAAATAACTGACAAAAAGCGAATAGTCGACAATATTTCGTTCAGGCCTGATCCGGTCTTTATAAATATCGATGACGTATGACAAGCCGTGAAAGGTATAGAACGATATCCCGACGGGCAGGATCACTTCAAGTGTCCACAGGCTGACATGAAAGCCAAATCCGCTAAGCAGCTCAGCCATCGATTCGGCGAAGAAATTATAGTATTTGAAAACGCCTAAGAATCCAAGGTTTATGATGATGCTGAGCCAGAACCAGAATTTTTTCATGCCTTTGTTCGCCTCATGCATTTTGATCCCGGTGAAATAGTCGAGGCCGGTGGAAAAAATCAAAAGGAACAAAAACCGCCAGTCCCAACAGGCGTAGAAAAAATAGCTGCAAACAAGCAGCAGCACATTCTGATAACTTGGATTTTTCTTTGAAAGCAGCCAATACGCGGCAAAAACCAGCGGAAGGAACAGGGCGAATCCAATCGAATTGAACAGCATATCAGATACTTGTGCAGGTAAATATATCAGTCTTGTTTTAATTTACCGCCACATGTGGAATTTATTCGCGAGTTGCGATTTGATATGCCTAAACGAAGCTATGCGAAGTCTCCCGACTTCGCATAATTCTTCTACTACTTCTTCTTTTGCCTGACAACAAACCGAATTCGCGAGGTGAACGCATGAAGCTGTGCGAAGTCCCGACTTCCCGAGCTATGCGAAGTCTCCCGACTTCGCATTTTTCTTCTTCTTTGCCTGGCCGCAAACCGAGCTTGCGAGGTTCACCGAACACCGTTGACGAATATTATAGCGGTGAGGTAAAGAAGCAAAAGGCCGGCGCCTATTCCTTTTCGCTTAAAATCTACGCTTTGCATTGCCTCATGACGCGAGCCATTCGTCGTTCCTTTTTTTACTTGCTAAAGCAAGTTTACCTGAAAGCCACTGGCTTTCCTCCTTTTAATTTCAAATGCATCATTTTGCAGCAATGCTGCAGCCCGATTTTCTACGCGAAAAGAAAATACGGCGAGAAACAGCCGCTGCATGCAATTAGGTGTATTCTTTAACATGAGAGGCTCTCTTTACTAATCAATGCAAAGAAGGATACGGATGTCACGACATATCCGAGCTGTGCGAAGTCTCCCAACTTCGCATTTTTCTTTTTCTTTGTTGCCAGACAAAAGAAGTATGGATAAGTGAGGAGGAACGACGAACAGTCTTAGCGGTGTTTGGTGATCGTCGTAAGCTCGGTTTGGCCTACAAAAGAAGAAATAGAGTACAGTCCTGCGCTAATTTCCAGTCATTTACCGATTAAGTTTCCACTGTTATTCCGAATCTCTTATCCGAATCTTATATTTGTATCGCTAAATCAACAAATCAACAAATCAACAAATCCACAAATCCACAAATCAACATCCCATGAGTATCATCATTAAAGTCCACGCACGTCAAATTTTTGATTCACGTGGAAATCCGACAATTGAAGTCGACGTGATTACCGAAAACGGAACCCTTGGCCGCGCGGCCGTTCCATCAGGAGCATCGACAGGCGAGCATGAAGCGGTCGAACTTCGCGATGGCGGGAAATCGTTTATGGGCAAAGGCGTCGCGAAAGCCATAAAGAACGTCAATACGCTGATCGCGGAAGAACTTTTGGGGATGTCGGTCTTTGAACAGAACAAGATCGACCAGATGATGATCGAACTGGATACTACGGCAAACAAGTCGAACCTTGGCGCCAATGCGATTTTAGGTGTGTCGCTCGCTGTTGCCAAGGCTGCGGCGAACGAACTTGGATTGCCGCTTTATCGTTATGTCGGCGGTGTTTCAGGAAATACGCTTCCGGTTCCGATGATGAACATCATCAATGGCGGATCGCATTCCGATGCGCCGATCGCGTTCCAGGAATTCATGATCATGCCGGTGAAAGCAAAATCGTTTACGCAGGCGATGCAGATGGGAACGGAAATATTTCATCAT
>CBDUBP010000265.1:0-3450 GCA_965365415.1 uncultured bacterium
ATCGACGTCGCCAATTTCCGTCCGGATCGACTCGAGCAATTCCTTGAGTTTGTCTTTGATGACAAAATGATAATCACGTCCGTAAGCGTATTTTGAAATTTTATAATTGCTTTCGGTGCTTTGGGTTTGGGATGGATAGTAATTGAGCAGAAGTGATACGACACTTTTTGCACCGGGTACAAGTTTCGTCGGATCGAGGCGTTTGTCGAAATGATTTTCCATATACGACATTTGTCCGTGATGGTTTTTATTGAGCCAAGATTCGAGCCGCGGCGCTTCCTGCTCTAGAAAGCCTGCTTTGGATATACCGCATGCAAGAAAGCCGAGGCGGGAGGCTTCGGATTTAATGAAGTAAGAATATTTAGATTTATGGTTTATGATTTATGATTTAAGATTTTAGATTAGCCGCATTTCGAGATTTAATTGTCCGAAGAGAAGAAACAAAAATCGACCAATTGGTTGGCTTCGGATTTAAGCGCTCTAATTTCAGACTCTGTTGCCCAACCAATTTCTTCGATCAGTTCTAACCAATACAATGTTTCATCAGCTTCTTCTAAAACGATATGCAGTTTTGAAATGGACTCCTTATCACTTCTGGATCGACAAGCCGCCCGATAATTTGCGCCGGTTGAAGTCGCGCTGCGAATAATTTGAGATGATATTACCCTGCTGAATCATTTCGAGGAAAACTATTAATAAGATGCAGAATGGAAATTACAAGACTCTTTGTCCGGTTCTTTAACTGTAATGAATTCATGGCTTATATATATTTGTTTGGCTTGTATATGTTGCATATAGTAAATCTAATTCTAAATTCTAAATTCTAAATTCTTAAATCTTAAATCAAAAAAGTCCTCCTTGAATATTATTCTTTATTCTGCCAAGATGTCGGTATGCTTTTTCAGTAGCTTCCCTTCCCCGAGGAGTACGTTGTAAAAAGCCTTCCTGAATCAGGAACGGTTCATAAACTTCTTCCACAGTCTCCGCACTTTCGGAAACTGCCGTCGCCAGGGTCGACAATCCGACCGGCCCGCCCTTAAATTTATCGATGATGCAAACAAGGATCTTGTTGTCCATTTCGTCGAGTCCGTGTGCATCGACATTCAACGCCTTTAACGCATAACGAGCAATCTCGATGTCGATTTTTCCATTGCCTTTAATCTGCGCAAAATCCCGTACGCGGCGCAGCAAGGCATTCGCGATTCTCGGGGTTCCACGACTGCGGCCGGCAATCTCGATCGCGGCTTCCATCGAGATCGGGACTTTAAGAATCATGGCGCTGCGCTGGACTATCGTGGATAGAAGTTCGGTGTTGTAATACTCAAGTCGTGATTGTATCCCGAAACGGGCTCGCATGGGCGCGGTCAGCAATCCCGAGCGCGTCGTGGCACCAACCAAAGTAAAAGGGCTAAGTGAAATTTGAACACTCCTCGCATTCGGGCCGGACTCGATCATGATATCGATCCTGAAATCTTCCATTGCCGAATACAGGTATTCCTCTACGACAGGGCTTAACCTGTGGATCTCGTCGATGAAAAGTACATCGCGGTCTTCAAGATTTGTAAGCAATCCGGCAAGGTCACCAGGCTTGTCAAGTACAGGTCCGGAAGTAATTTTAATCCCGACCCCAAGTTCGTTCGCAAGGATATTTGCAAGCGTCGTCTTACCCAATCCGGGCGGACCATGGAAAAGTGCATGGTCAAGCGCTTCGTTTCGCTGGTTTGCAGCGGCTACAAATACCTTCAGATTGTCGAGTACATGATCCTGGCCTGCGAAATCATCAAAGGAAAGCGGCCTGAGCTTCTTTTCAAGGTCGACTTCTTCCGGATTAAAATTCTTGTTAGGATTCAGGTTCTCATTCATTCGGCAAAGATAACGAAATGTGCTGTCCGCTAAATATCCGAACCTTCAGCCAAAATCGAATTCCATTCGGGATGGCGTTTCATGTAACTGATTGTGTACGGACAGCGCGGCTCGACGAGTCCGTTCATATTCTTGATGTACGTCAGCGCCTGCTTTGTGAGATTGCCGGCAATACCGCGGCCTTCAAGTGCTTTCGGAACTTCGGTATGACGAATCGAAAAAATATTATCGCCCTTGATCCTGTATTCAATGAATGCGGTTTGACCGTCAATGTCGAATTTAAACCTGTCGAGGTCTATTATGAGTTGTTCGTTGTTTTCCATAGGATTTAGCCGGCGATTTGGCAATTGTAAAAATAAGAAATCAGCGAGCAACAAAAAAAGCCCCCGATTGGAGGCTTCTTGTTAATGGTGCATTTGCTCTTCCCCTTCTTTAAAAGGAATATGCTGAGGGACAAAATCTTCGTCATGACCCGGTTTGCTGTAATCATACGGCCAGCGGTGTACATGTGGGATCTCACCAGGCCAGTTTCCGTGAATATGCTCAATCGGTGCCGTCCACTCAAGTGTGGTAGCTCTCCACGGGTTCTGGACAGTCCTTTTTCCGAAGAATATGCTGCTGAAGAAATTGTAAAGAAATACGATCTGGAATACGCCCCCGATCAATGCAAATACGGTAATGATAACGTTTACGTCCTGAAGATCGTCGAACAATGGGAAGCTTGTGTTATCATAATAACGACGTGGCAATCCGGCAAGTCCGATAAAGTGCATCGGGAAGAAAACCCCGTACGCGCACACCGATGTTACCCAAAAATGGACATATCCGAGATTCTTGTTGAGCATCCTTGTGAACATCTTCGGATACCAGTGATAGATTCCGGCGAACATTCCATACAATGCGGAGATTCCCATTACCAGGTGGAAGTGAGCGACAACGAAATATGTATCGTGAACATTGATATCGAGCGTTGAATCCCCGAGGATGATACCTGTAAGTCCACCTGTAATGAACGTTGAAACGAATCCGATCGCGAAAAGCATCGCAGGGTTAAGCTGAAGATTTCCTTTCCAAAGTGTCGTGATCCAGTTGAAGGCCTTTACCGCCGACGGAATCGCAATCAACAAGGTCGTAAAGGTGAATACCGAACCGAGGAACGGGTTCATCCCCGTAACGAACATGTGGTGGCCCCAAACGATCGTCGAAAGGAACGCAATTGCCAAAATCGACATGATCATCGCACGGTATCCGAAAATCGGCTTGCGCGAATTGGTCGCCATGATTTCCGACACCAATCCCATCGCAGGAAGGATGACGATATAAACTTCAGGGTGCCCCAGGAACCAGAACAAGTGCTGGAACAATACGGGAGAACCACCTTGATAATGCAATACTTCACCTGCAATGTAAATGTCGGAGAGGAAGAATGACGTTCCAAAGCTTCTGTCCATTAAAAGCATCAGTGCTGCTGATAGTAGAACCGGGAACGACAGGATACCGATCAAAGCTGTGATAAAAAACGCCCATACCGTTAGCGGCAGGCGTGTCATCGACATTCCTTTTGTGCGCAGGTTGATGACCGTAACG
>CBDUBP010000266.1:0-3442 GCA_965365415.1 uncultured bacterium
CCGCCGGCATCAAGTCGATTCGCAGAAGTTGAAGGATCGGGTAAAATTGCACGGGAGCAGAATGGAGATACCAAGGTCGCCGTGTCCAGGCTTCGTGTATTGGCAGAAATTAGTCTTGAATCGTTGACCAAGGCTGCCGTTAAATTTGTTCTTGATCGCGTTAAGAGTACGGAAAGTACGACAAACGCAGAAGACAATCAGGGTGCTGCATCCAACAGCGGTACTCGCGGTGCTGCATCCAACAGCGGTGATCACGGTGCTGCATCCAACAGCGGTTATCAGGGTGCTGCATCCAACAGCGGTTATCAGGGTGCTGCATCCAACAGCGGTACTCGCGGTGCTGCATCCAACAGCGGTAAACAAGGAGTGTCGATATCGCTCGGAATTGATGGAAAAGCAAAGTCCTCAATCGGAGGCTGGATTACCATTGCTGAGTGGAAATACGAAAATTTTGAATGGAACCGCATTGACATCCAAACCGTGAAAGTCGATGGCGAGATCATCAAAGACGACACTTTCTATAAACTCATCGACGGGAAATTTGTTGAAGCTGAGTAATGAAAATCGAAGAATTCACAACCCTGAAGCATTTTAATGTCCATAAGGGCAATGTGCTGGTTCCGGCCACGAACGACACTCGGGAATGGCTGGAACTTCAAAAGCACGGTATGCCCGTCAACTTGAAGCTTATCGAAGCCCGGGATATAAAGTTTCATAGGTGCTATTTCCTGCTGCTGTCATTCGTTTATGATCGCCTCGGCAGAAAGTTTAAAGAGACCGTGCCAAAGGATAAGTTTTACAATTTCCTGAAATTCCTGAGCAATGAATACGATGTCGTGTACAGCTTCAAAGATGGTCGTCAATTCATCGAGTACAGGTCGATATCGTTCGGCAGGATGACCCAGGCAAAGTTCCGGGAGTATGTGAATAACCAATTGTCCGTGATTTATGAGGAATTACTTATTCCTATGGAGCTCGATCACGTGATGGATGAGATAACAAAGGAGTTCGAAAAGTTTCTTGACCACCTGATTTAATTGACAAAACTTAACACAATCCCTATTAAAATATATGCAGATCATCAGAGGCAGGATTGCCAACATCGAAAACTTACACATTGGAGTACATGAAAAAGCAGTAGTTGACATAAAAGGATTAGGAAAAGAACGCGCATTTGTAGAGTTCAGAGGCCGTAAGACCATGGATTTGTTAAAGGGGTTCATATCTGGCGACACGGTGCAGATCGTAGCGTCTCTCGAAGCCAGCGAATCTCGCGCCGGGGTGAAGTTCAATAACCTGATTGCGTGCGAAATCACTAAGGGATAATCTATAAAACTTCTTTTTGCCATGGCACGACCAAAAAAAACCGGACTTGATTATTTCGCGCTTGACGTAGATTTCTTTTCAAATTTCAAAGTGAAGAAAATTACAAAGGCATTAGGCTCAGGTTCCGCGTCCGTACTCATCTTCTTACTTTGTGAAATTTATCGCATTAAGGGGTACTATATTGAAATTGATGAAGAATTATCGTGGTTCGCATCTGACACGCTTAAGGTTTCCGAGGATTATGTTTACCAGGTAATTTACAAAGCTGTCGATGTCAATTTTTTTGACAAATCGCTTTTTGAAAAGAAAATTTTGACCTCGACGGAAATCCAATCCCGATGGATAAAAGTGTGCAAAGATGCAAAAAGATCCGGCTGCGAAATTTCAAAAGAATTTAGGGTTTCCTCTGGAAATACTACGGAAGAAACTGAATTAACTACGGAAGAAACTCGATTAACTCCTGATAAAACAGGGTTTTCTACGGAAGAAAGTACACAAAGTATAGTAAAGGAAAGTAAAGGAAAGGAAAGCATTATTTCAGAAAACGATTTTATCGACATCTGGAAGAGAGCAAGACTTCATTACGATAAAAAACCAACCGGATTAGACAAGCTCGAACTATTTGAAAAATCACTTTTCGAACAATTAAAATTCAGATACTCAAAAAAAGAATTTGAGCAGGCCGTGGCCGGTCTATTTTTTCAAGACACCTATCCGAATGTCAGGATTCGACCCGATCACTTTCTGCGCCCCGAACATTTCACGAAATATCTCGACTGCTGGCAGAACAAAACCAAAATGTTCGACAACAAGGCCGCTAAGTCATCAGCGAAATTTAACATTGGGGACGTATGATGGAAGTAGCTACCACAATGACCATTGAACAGGCGGTAAAGCATCTTTCATGGAGGCTCAAGCCGGCCGAGGGGAAAAAGATTTATCCGAATGACAAGGATGTGCAGGCGTTTAACCTGGTCGTGCAAACTTTGAACCAAAATTACGATCAGTCGCTCGTGCAGGATGCCATGTTTGCTAAGCTTCTGATCGAAAAACTGCTGATGCTGACAATGGATGGAAAACGCACCATGCGGCAGGCAATCGGGTCCGTCGAGCAGATTTTAGACGTGTCGATTTCGGATTGGGCAAGCGAGTTTCAAAGGCAGGTTCCAATGATCAGGTTAATGGTCGCGCTGGAAAAAAAGCACATCAAGTTACACAAAACCGCAAACAGGATTAAAGATGTCGCGGCTGTGGTGAAAGCCAACAATTTGCTGATGGACGAACATGCAAAAGAGCTTAATGCAGAATTTTTGAAACCCTATTCAATTGATGAGTTTAACGCCTTTTTTAAGCTTTTGATTTTTGAACTAAAAGCAAAATTTCAAGATAAACCATGAGCATTTTTCCCACGATTTCGAATGATGGAAACAACGCTCCGGCATTTGATTTTGAAAAGCTGATTGAGAAAACATTTGTCGACCTGAAGATCAAGCTCGAAAGACCTGAAATCCTGGTATCGGTAGGAACTCACAGCTACAAAAACAATGATTATCCTACGGCGTTGATGACAACAGGCGAATCCAGTCTTATTGTGGCACCATCGAAAACGAAAAAATCGTTTTTAAAGTCCGCGCTTGCAGCGGCTTACGTTGGCGGCGGTTTTGCAAGCCACTTCGACAGCATCAAAGGGCACAGGGTGGAAGATCATGGGATACTGGACATTGATACCGAGCAGTCCGCATATTACTCCCAGCGCACGTTTCAACGCATATTCGATATGTGTTCAATTGATTACCCGAATTACTATCCGTACCGCCTTCGATCACTGTCGGTTTCGGAAAAGCTTGCACTTATCGAGCATCTTCTCGGGCGTGTCGAGAATTTGAAACTCGTATTCATCGACGGTATCGCAGATCTTGTTTTGGATGTCAACGATATGGTGGCGGCCAATGAGCTTTCGAACCTGATTATGAAATGGACCGATGAGCGCCAGATTCACATTTGCTCGATCATTCACAGCGCATTTGGCACGAGTAAGGCAACGGGAAACCTCGGAAGCACGCTCATCAAGAAGGCCGAAAGCGTTATCATGCTCGCACCTACCGACGACAGCAAA
>CBDUBP010000267.1:0-3409 GCA_965365415.1 uncultured bacterium
GCTGGAACATCACTTCCAATTTTCAGCTTGCGGTCATTTTTGTGGTTTTCGCGATCACCGGTTCGTCTTCGGCGTATCTTTCAAAGCCAATTTTGGAATGGATAGGTATCAACAAAGAAGATTTTTCCGCCTGGGTTTATTACCCGCTGTATCTTATTCTGATTTTTCCCGTTTACCAGGTCTTACTGATATTCTTCGGCTGGCTCTTTGGACAGTTTGCGTTTTTCTGGTGGTTTGAAAAGAAGATGCTACGTGGCGTAGGCTTGGGATTTCTTGTCGGAAAAGACAAAGCTGATAATTGATCACTGGCTTATTTTCCTGGCGCGTGATTTACGTCCTTTGAGAAAGTACGTATAAATCCACATGAAAGTAAACGACGGGATGAAGTCGGAAAATGGGATGATCTCTTCGAGAAAAGAAAAAACACCCGCAAGCTTACCGATACTGCCTTTATACATGTAAGCCATCAGCAATCCGGAGACCGGCGCCCATACAAGATCTGAAAATTCACCGAAGTACGGGATGGTGAACGACAGCATTCCAATGAAATCGAAAAGCAATCCGAGGAAAAGGTCCCGCATTTTCCTGTCTTCCGATATTTTTTCCGCAGCAGCCATTATTCTTTAAGTCGGTCTTTAAATTTTGAGCGCACTTTTTCAACCTTAGGAGTGATCACGTACCGGCAATACGATTGGTCTTTGTTGCGCGCGTAATAATTCTTATGGTAATCTTCGGCCGGATAAAAAGTGACCGCGGGAGAAATTTTGGTAACGACTTTCTTTCCGAAAGTTCCCTCAGTGTCGAGCAGTGCTATATAATCTTCGGCGAGCTTTTTCTGCTCTTCGGAATGATAGAAAATCTCACTTCGGTATTGTGTCCCGACATCGTTGCCCTGACGGTTTAGGGTTGTCGGATCGTGCGTTGCAAAGAATACCTCGAGTAATTCGCCAAAGCCGACCTGTTTAGGATCAAAAACGATCTGGATCGCTTCGGCATGGCCCGTATCGCCATTGCAGATTTCCTTATATGTTGGATTTTTTGTCTTTCCTCCAGTATAGCCCGGCACGACCGAGCGAACTCCTGCGATCTCTAAAAATACCGCTTCGGTGCACCAAAAGCATCCGCCTGCAAAAGTTGCGGTTTCCATACCCTGTTCCCTGTTGTTTGATTCAGACATTTCAGATTGTTGTGATAGATTGTTCTCCCGTGCGTGACATGATAAAAACATGGGCAATATCAGGCACAATAGCTTTTTCATGACAAGAGGTTTAACCTCAAAGTTAACTATAATGAATGGGCAGATTTTCCTCTTAACTAAAATTTATAAACTGTAATTGCGCATGAATCAGTGCAGAATTCGCGTATTTACATTTACTTTGTAAAAATTGCTCTTGATGATCACCGCTACTGATATTCATAAATATTACGACAAGCTTGAAGTCCTCAAAGGGGTTTCACTGCAAATCAACAAAGGCGAAATCGTTTCGATCGTGGGTGCCTCCGGAGCGGGAAAAACCACTTTGCTTCAGATCCTGGGAACACTCGACAAACCGTCGCTTACCGACAATATAAGCCTTGTGATCAACGGCGAACATGTTTTGAAGATGAACGACAGGACACTTTCAAAATTTCGTAACCTGCATCTGGGTTTTATTTTCCAGTTCCATCAGTTATTGCCTGAATTCACCGCGTTGGAAAACGTATGTATTCCTGCTTTTATCGCAGGCCGCAAACCCTCAGATGTTGAAGATGAGGCCAAACAGCTTCTCGATTATCTGGGGCTTTCGCACCGAATCCAGCATAAACCCGGAGAGATGTCGGGCGGCGAACAGCAAAGGGTTGCCGTCGCGCGCGCACTGATCAACAAGCCTCAGATCATTTTCGCCGATGAGCCGTCGGGAAATCTCGATACGTCATCAGCGGAAAATTTGCATAAATTATTCTTTCAATTGCGCGACGAGTTCGGTCAGACATTCGTCATCGTGACCCATAATGAGGAACTTGCAAACATGGCCGATCGCAAACTTGTGATGGTCGATGGGCTGATCAGCCACGAAGAACAAGTTGTCAATACACTGACATGACTCATGCAGATTTAAAGGATTTTCTTGATGAGAAGTCCGACCAGTACAATCATCCCCGCTTTATTGAATCGGATCCGATCCAGATTCCGCACCGGTTCACCATCAAGGAAGACATAGAAATTTCCGGTTTCCTCGCCGCGACAATAGCATGGGGAAATCGCAAAGCCACGATCGCCAGTGCCGGACGGATGATGGAATTGATGGGAAATTCCCCATACGATTTTGTGATGTCGGCAAACGAGAATGCGCTTGAAAGACTTGAAGGATTCGTCCATCGGACTTTTAACTCGCGCGACCTGAAAACGATGCTCCGTGGTTTTCGGAATATCTATGAAAACCATGGCGGAATGGAATCGATATTTCGAAACAATATCATCGATCAGAAACTTCACCACGGAATCCATCAGTTGAGGAAAGCGATCCTTGAAGCCGGTTACGAGCAGCGTTTTGTAAAGCACATTGCCGATCCGCTCGCCGGTTCCGCAGCAAAACGGATTCATTTGTTTTTGCGATGGATGGTCCGAAATGACAATCGGGGTGTTGATTTCGGGATCTGGAAAAGCATTTCGCCTGCCGTTTTATCGTGTCCGCTGGACGTGCATTCGGGACGGACCGCGCGAAAATTGGGACTTATCGGCAGAAAAGCCGATGATGCTAAATCGCTGGCCGAACTGGATGCCAATTTACGATCGATGGACGCTGCCGATCCAGCAAAATACGACTTTGCGCTGTTCGGTTTGGGACTCGAGAAATTCTAGGATTTTCGAACCAGTTTCAGATTCTTCGATTTTGTTATTCCAAGGTTGATGTAATACCAGCTGACGATGATCAGTCCGATGGTGAATGGAATCACGGCGTAGTATCTAAGGGAATCGTCATCAGAATAAAATTCGGCGATCATCCAGTACCCGTTGGCACAAATCCAAAATACGACCGCCAGATTGTGCAGCAGTTCGCTTGTGATCTTTCGCGTTTGCCATGTTATCAGCAACGCCGCGCCGATTGTCGGGATGATCATAAACAGCCCGAGCGGTTTCCAGAGCATCGCCCAGCAAACATCCTTTATCAGCCAAAATACAATATGGAGGTTTTCAATCCTGCGGAATCGTGCTGGAATCTGGTATATTTCTTCGGTCTCTGACATTGAATAGATTTTTGCCAAAAATCCGTAAAAATCTGCTACCTACACTTTTCGGCGGCCAATTTTATCAACATCCCGCGTTGAATTCACTTACCTTTGCACAAAATATTTGCGATGTCAGGCTTCGAACAGTTCAATCTTCCGAAATCGGTACAAAAAGCCCTCGACGAGCTCGGGCTTTCAA
>CBDUBP010000268.1:0-3399 GCA_965365415.1 uncultured bacterium
AAACTGACCATAAGAGTAATTTGGTTTTATTTTGTTTTGGTGGAAGGTTTGGGAAATGCTCATTTCCCAAACCTTTTTTATTTGTCTGACGCGAGTTTCGCGTAAATGACCGTATCGAGGAAGCGACCATTGTAGAATTCATTTTCGCGAAGATGTGCTTCCTTCCTGAAACCGTTCTTCTCGAGTACTTTACCGGAGGCATGGTTTTGCGGATCGATCACGGCTTCAATCGAGTGTAGCTTCATGTTTTCAAAGCCATATCGCATGATTTCCGAAATGGCTTCACTGACAATCCCTTTATTGTGATGCTCGGGCAAAAGCATATATCCGAGTTCGGATCTGTAATTTTCGAATTCAATCCTGAAAAGCCCAATGATACCGATGAATTCATCTGAACCCTTATAAGTCATTGCCCAATTGATCCCCGTATTGTCGTCAATTTTTGCAGTGATCATCCGGATGTGCTCGTGGGCATCATCAATCGACTGCGCAAGAGGACGCGGCACAAACCTCATGGTTTCCGGATCGGAACGGAGCCTGAAGATTGCGGAGGCATCGCCGGCGTTGATCTTGCGAAGATTCAGCCGGTCGGTTTGCAAGTTCGGGAATGGATCGAATGACACTGTTAACATCTTTGAATTTTATCTAATGTGCTCAAAAATAGGCAGGAAAGTTTGGCTGGGAAATTATTTTTACTACTTTTATTCTGCCCAATAAATCTTACCAACCTTAAAATGCAAAGTTATGTCTGCACAATTCGAAGCGATCGACAAGGAATCGATCAACAATCTACATTTTCCCGGCAGTGATGTTTTAAATGACAGGGAAGCAATTACTCAAAGACATTCCGAACTTTTCCGTGCACAGGCACTTGGAAATCTCGAACGGTCAAAAACCAGGATTTTCTTTGAGGACAGTCAGTCGAAAAAAGTCGTTGAAACCACCGTTTGGGCCGTTACCGACAATCGTGTCGTACTCAAAAAAGGCGTCGGGATCCCTATCAACAGGATCTATCGGACGACCTGAATCATTCGATATTAAAACTGATCGGGTAATTGTAGAGACAACGGACAGGCTTTCCCTCTGCGACGGCCGGATTCCACTTTTCATTGAATAGTGTCAGTACCCGCGCCGCCTCGAGTTTCATCTGCTCGTACAAAGCGTTTTCACTGGCTTTTTCCTCTTCGGTCTTAATAGTTACCGTATCGTTCGGAAGGTAATCCCGCACATCGATGTAAAAGGCCTTCTCGTCATTCATCGTACCGTCGGGCTCGATGATGAAGCTTGTGAATATCCTGATTTTCTTGTTTTTTATCGCAGGAAATTTAAAGTGCTGGCTGACAAACATCGTCAGCGTATACATGCCGCTCTGAAGTACAGGTTTGGCGTCGACTTCCGTTGTTCGATAAACTTTTGTGGCCTGCTGCGCAAAAGCGGATGCTGTGATCAAAAGGAAAAGTGCAGGAAAAAAGCGTTTCATGACGACGTAGAATTTTTGATGGAATTGCCGAAGTTAAGAAAAATTTCTTTTAGATCGATTTCCTAAACCATTTGGTCGTTCCAGAAGAAATCTATCGGAAACGGATGACAAAAATATTAACAGTCAGGCGTTAATTTTTCTCAGCAGACATGATGTTTAATTCATATTAATGATATAAATTTGGGAAAATTTAAATTAACTTATCATGAAGAAAATTACTTTAATGCTTGGCTTGGTATTGCCTTTCGCTGCTTTTGCGCAGGACACTTGTCTTGAAGCGGGTTCGGTTACGCCAGGCACGGTGTACACGGTCGACGCCGTCGATGGTACAGAAATTCCAACTCCAGACTGTTCAGGTGACCAATCGGACACGACTGCAGCCGAATGGTACATGTTTACTGCATCAATTGACGGTGTGGCAACCGTAAGCTCTGATCTTCCGCAGAATGCCGGGGGTGATACACGGGTTTACGTCTACACAGGTTCATGTGGTTCACTTGAATGTCATGCTTTCAACGACGACGTTGACGTGGCAAACGAGATCTATGTTTCATATGTTGCTTTCCCAATCACTGCAGGTACAACGTATTATATCGCTTGGGATGACTATTGGTCTGCAGCGGGCTTTGATTTTATCGTAGAAGAGATTACTGTGGATTGTTCTACTGCACTTCCTTACGCTACTACATTTGACGATTTCAACACATTCGCTGCATGTTATGCAAAATTTGATGTTGATGCAAATGGCGTTTCCTGGATCCAGCAATTCCTTGACCTTGACGGTGACGGAACTGATGAGACGTTCGCAACAAACGGAACAAACGGCGACGATCCTAAAAACGACTGGTTGTTTACACCAGGATTTATGCTGACAGGCGGACAGGCTTATGAGCTTACTTATACATTCAATACTGCAGATGCAACAAACCCAGCAAATGAGACGCTGACCACGTACCTGACTGACGCTCCGTCTCCACTTGCGACGCTGCAGCAGCAAATCGCAACAAATACAGATATAACGCAACAAGGTACATTCGAAACGTTATTGGCAGATGCTTATACTCAAACAGGAATTTTCACTCCTGCAGCTGATGGCGAGTATTTCATCGGATTCAATACAACTTCACCACCAAACAGTGCGTTCCTATTATTATTCTCCTATAACCTTACCGAGTCTCTTGCAACACCAGGTTTCAACGCTAATAAAGTTCGCGTATTCCCTAACCCGGTTGCTACAGAACTTGCCATCGTTAACCAAACTGCAATTGAATCAGTTGAGATCTACAACCTAATGGGTCAAAAAGTAGCTTCTCAATCTTTCAATTCAAATGATGTGAGAATCAATGTTTCAGGACTTTCTGCAGGTGCTTATACCGTAAAGATCGTAACTGCTGAAGGAACTCAGGTTTCAAAAATTGTGAAGCAGTAATCTGTTTTTCACATATGAAAAATGCCATCAGAAATGATGGCATTTTTTTTTGAACTTTAAATATTTATTCCACGAATTCATTTTGGTTCCTGAATACAAGTTCGCCGTTGAAACTATCGAGAAGAATGATGCTGTCGGTCGTAATCCTGCCCGACAAAATTTCTTTGGAAAGCTTATTCATTACTTCGCGCTGAATGACGCGTTTTACAGGCCTTGCACCATATTGCACATCAAAACCTTTGTCGGACAAATAATCAATGGCTTCCGGGGTCGCATCCAAAGTGATGTTTTGTTCCGCAAGAAGTTTCGTGACGGATTTTAGCTGGAGACCAACGATCTTTTTGATATCGGATTGTGTCAGCGGCGTGAACATCACGATCTCATCGATCCTGTTTATGAATTCCGGCCGAACCGTTTGTCTCAATAAGCCAAGAACCTCAACTTTCGCAGCTTCCGATGCGGCTTCAATATCGGCTGACAGATTTTCAAA
>CBDUBP010000269.1:0-3388 GCA_965365415.1 uncultured bacterium
TGACGTCGAGGTTCCTGATCAGGTGAAGTTCCTGACGAAAGTCAAGCAATCCTGCAACGACAATGACATTTTTGTGTTCGCCGGCAAATCTTTTTAAAAGATTCATTTCTGATTTTCCGCCAAAAAGAAAAAATTTCAATTGTTGATTTGTGGCAAGCCGGTCAATGACATCCTTCATCAGGTCTTCCGGATACATTTTCCCTCGATGCTGCGCGAATGGCGCGATCCCGATCCATTTGCCTGATTTTTCGCCGGTGATATTGATGATGTTTTGGTCAAGTTTCGGAATGTCGGGAAACTGATAATTGTCGATGTTCACCGCATAACCAAGTCGATTAAAAACATCGGCATACCTTTCAAATGCAGTTGGCAACTGTTTGAAGATCTTATTTTCCACTCGTGTCAGCGCTTTTTTTTCGCGGCGGCCTTTGTCGATTTTAGCTGTCTTGTTTCCTGAAGTTTTAAAAAAGATCCGGATAATCTTTGAACGAATCACATTGTGCAAATCGGCAATGATGTCGACACCGGCATTCTTCAGGTCCCGCGAAAGCTGAAGCATTCCAAAGACTCCCGTGTATTTGTTTTGAAGGTCGGCCCCAAAGAAGGTCACATTCGGGATATCTTCAAACAAAGGTTCAAAAAATGGCCGTGATACAACAGTAATCTTAACATCGTCACGTTTTGCAAGGGCCGCAACGACGGGAACTGTCATCGCAACATCGCCCATGGCTGAAAACCTGATCACGGCGATATGGACACGCGGACTTTCCAAAAATTATTTTTTCCCCTGATACAGAACAGGGTTCAGCGCCTCATCGTTGTACATCTTCATTTGGCGGTAAACCTTCATGTATTTGTCGCCTTTCTCAATGTCGGCAAGCAAATCGTCAATTGCGGTCGCGAGGTCTTTTCTTTGCTCGAGAAGAATATCCAGTTTCGCCTGGCATGACGCGCGATGCTCCGGAGATGCATCGCTGCGAACCGCTTCTTCACGCATATGATGAATCTTCAAAGCGAGTATCGAAAAACGGTCGATCGCCCATGCAGGGCTTTCCGAATTGATCTTCGCGCCCGGTTTTGGCTGCACGCCCGCGAATTTCTGAAGAAAATAGCTGTCGATATATTCCACCATGTCGGTACGTTCCTGATTGAACGCATCGATCCGCCTTTTCAGTTTCAGCGCGGCAACGGGGTCGATGTTCGGGTCGCGGATCAGATCCTCAAAATGCCATTGAACCGTATCGATCCAATTCTTTAAATATAAAAGGTGCTCGATCTTTTCTTTCGGAAACGGATTATTTACGGGCTGGTCGACATTGTCGTACACGTGGTAATCGTGTATGCATTGTTCAAAAACCGAAAAGGCAAGTTGTGAAAACATGGTGCTTCATTTAAAAACGCAAAGATACTTTTTATACTTTTATCGCGCGGGAAATTTTAGTCCCCGCAATAATTCCAATACATGCAAATCCATTATTTGTCGGAGGCCAACAGCATCCTCAATCATTTCCTCGCACAGATCAGAAACGTTGATGTCCACCACGACAGCATGCGGTTTCGGCGCAACATCGAACGCATCGGTGAGATCATGGCTTATGAAATGAGCAAGGATTTTAATTATTGTGCCGTCGATATCACTACGCCGCTTGGCACCAAACAAACGACGACACTCGCCGATAAGCAGGTTTTGTGCTCGATCCTGCGCGCAGGGCTTCCGCTTCATTTGGGGTTTTTAAATTACTTTGACAATGCCGAAAACGGATTCGTATCGGCATATCGACACCACGCGGGCGGAGACGATCATTTCAATATCGTTGTGGAATACCA
Organism: uncultured bacterium; assembly: GCA_965365415.1. Taxonomy (GTDB): domain Bacteria; phylum Bacteroidota; class Bacteroidia; order Flavobacteriales; family Flavobacteriaceae; genus Flavobacterium. The sequence goes on from CBDUBP010000269.1 coordinate 1,828, forward strand.
GGCGATTCCCGATATCAATGACAAGAATCTTTTGCTGATCGATCCAATGCTTGCAACCGGCCAGTCGATGGTGGCGGTATTCGAAAAATTGATGCAGCGCGGAACGCCAAAGAACATCCATATCGCTGTTGTGATCGCTGCTCCGGAAGGAATCGCATATCTTGAAAAACATCTGCCAAAAGATTGCCATCTATGGGTCGCGGCACTTGATGAACGTCTTGACGACAAAAAATACATCATTCCCGGACTCGGCGATGCGGGCGATCTTGCCTACGGGAACAAACTATAGCTGAAGGATAAATAAAAAGATCGACGACGCAGCGGTCAGCCACAAAACAACTTCCTGCTTGATTTTATCCTGGTAGTAATATTCCATGAATGATGCGCCCATGTATGCAAGAGGTGCAAATGTGAATATCAGCAGATCATTGCTTTTTAAAGGCGAAACGATATAAATAAACACTCCTATAAAAAAAGAAGCGATCAGTTTCTTGATGGACGACTGCAATTGCATTGGCCTGTTCGTCATCGTCAAAAACATCGAAACTGTAAAAAACAAAGCGATCGAAGCGTAGATTGAAAGTGCGAGATTCTGATCGCGGTTCGTAAAATAGTCGATACTGTAGTCTATTTGTGACCGCTCACGCAGCGCAACATATGCATTCGCATCAAAAGCCATCGCATAAAGCGCAAATACTGCCGCGACGCAGAAAAACGCCAAAAAAGGCAATATCCAGTTTCGATAGTCGCGTGATACATGAAACAGTATCGAAATGAAAACCAGCAAAATATAAGTAATTGCCCAAAATTGAAACATCGACGCGGCGAAGATCCACAGCGAGGCGTCGAATATTTTTTCCCGCGTCGATTTGGGCGAATGCAGTGAGATCAGCCGCCGCAAAGCAAGAAGGATAAAAAAGTTCGAGATAAGCAGTGTCAGGTTATTAAAAACCGGCGCAAAAAAAAGCATGAACAGCAGAAAGAAAAAAATCGCGTACGAGCTGTCTCTTGTCAATCCGTTTTTCTTCAGAATGAAATTGACCATGAACAGCGACGCGAAAATTACAGTCAATCCGCCGGCAACGTCCGTCAGCATGTCTTCGTCGGCTGTTTCAGAATTGATGTTGTAAACGAAAAAGAACATCAGCGTCATCAGGATGATGAGCGTATAATTTAATGGCGTCGATTTTCGCAAAAGGCTTGTAAGCATCAGTATTATTTATACTTTTGTAAATGTAAACATAACTCAAATCAAAATGAGGGCATTTTTCGAAGCGATCCAATACCTTTTTGTCGATATCATCTTTATTCCATGGGATTTTTTCCGTCAGATGGAACTAAGTTCATGGTTCGGCGCGAACATCATCAATTGGATCTTCATGATCATCTGCACCGTTGCGACCGTTTATTGGATCAAGCAGCTAAAACTGCATGAAACCAATGGCGAGGAAAATCAGGACACGACCGCGCATTCGTTCCTAAAGTAAGTCGGATCCAATATCCGTCCGGTAATACATCTTATCAAAACTGATCTCTTTCATGTTTTGATAAGATTTTTTTA
>CBDUBP010000270.1:0-3386 GCA_965365415.1 uncultured bacterium
CCTGATTATTTCCCTGTTATCCTTGCAAACCAGGTTTTGGGTGGCGATTTCAACAGCTATCTGAACATGAACCTTCGTGAGGCCCACGGGTGGACATATGGCGCACGTTCAAGCATCGGCGGAAGCCGTTACGTCCAGGCGTTCAGAGCTTCATCGCAGGTGCGTAATGCGGTTACCGACAGCGCTGTGGTCGAATTCATCAAAGAAATGAAAAGGATCCGTACTGAAAAAGTAAGCGACGAAGTCCTTAACAATGTAAAAGCCGGTTATATCGGCCGTTTCGTAATGCAGATCGAAAAGCCGCAGACAGTGGCACGTTATGCCTTGAACATCGAGACCGAAAACCTTCCGGCAGATTTCTACGAGAATTACATCAAAAATATCAATGCTGTTACTCCTGAAGACATTCAGCGTGTTGCGAACAAATATTTCCTTGGTGATAATACACGCATCGTCATCGTCGGAAAAGGATCTGAAGTGCTTCCTGCATTGGAAAAATTGAAAATGCCAATGTTCTACTTTGACAAATTCGGAAACCCTGTAGAGAAACCTGTTGCAAAGAAAACAGTTCCATCAGGTGTCACGGTAAAATCAGTCATCGAGAATTACATCAAAGCCATCGGCGGAGAGAAAAATGTCAAAGCGGTCAAAAGCATTGCAATGGTTTCTACCGGATCTATCCAGGGAACACCACTTGAATTCACGACGAAAGTTTCAAACGGCAAAAAACTTGTCGAAATGAAAGCGATGGGTATGTCGATGATGAAGCAGGTTGTGACCGACAAATCAGGTTACATGGTTCAGCAAGGACAGCGTACCGAATTCACAGGCGAAGAATTGGCTGAGAAAAAAGCAGATGCGATGCCGTTCCAGGAATTAACCCTTGCAGGAAAACCGGGCCTAGCGATCACCGGTATCGAAAACATCAACGGTGTTGACGCATATGCGGTAAAAGATGGGAAATCGACCATGTACTACGATGTCACTACCGGTTTGAAAGTCGGCGAAGCAACCCTTGTAGAGCAAGCTGGCCAATCGATGACGCAAATGGTGAACTATAGTGATTACAAAGAAGTCAAAGGAGTGAAAGTTCCGCACAAAACCGTCATGAATGTCGGAATGGAACTAGAACTTGTTGCGACTGATGTTAAAATCAACGAAGGAGTTTCCGACGCTGATTTCCAATAATCAATTTTTCATAGATGAAAAAGGCTGCCCGTAAAGGCGGCCTTTTTTATTTCTTCCCCGAAAGATATACGCCGATAAGAATGATGAAGGCGCCAAGGAATTGCACAGCCGTAAGGCTTTCACCGCTTTGGATTCCCCAAAAGAATGCGACCACGGGAATGAGGTAAGTCACCGAACTTGCAAAAACCGGCGACGACATCTGAATCAGCTTGAAGAAAAAGATATTTGCAATGCCTGTTCCCACCACGCCTAGGATGATCACATAAAATACAGAGGTTTGGACTTCCCGCACATGCATCACCTCAAAAAATCCTGAAAAATATAGGATGATCATTGCGGGAATCAACATGACGGCAAAGTTTCCGGTGGAAATTCCAAGCGGACTCACATCCGATAAATATTTTTTGATCAGGTTGACGTTCATTGCGTAGCATAACGATGCGATCACAACCAGACCGACATAGCGATAATCCTGCTCCGGATGGTTCATTGCGCCGTTCAAAATCAGAAGTGCGCTGCCGACGAATCCAATCGCGATCCCAATGAACTGGCTGCGCCTGAATGCAAGTCCGAATGCAAGAATGCCGAAAATGAGCGTGTTCAGCGGCGTAAGCGAATTCAGGATCGAACTTACCATGCTGCTGATCTGAGTCTGCGCAATGGCAAATAAGAACGCAGGAATAAAAGTTCCAAACAACGAAGTCAGTGCAATGTACTTCCATTGATGCTGCGGAATATTCGGAAGTTCACGGAATCCGATCGTCAGCAGGAACATCGCAGCAAAGATGATGCGCAGCGAGCCGAGTTGAAACGGGTTGAGATTCTCCAGCCCAAGATGTATCAAAATGAAAGAACTTCCCCAAACCAAAGCCAGTATTACAAGAAAAATCCACTTAAGGCTGATAGACTGCATCGCGTATTTTTTAGCGGTGCAAAATTGGCAATTATTTATTCCTCAGCGGATTGTTTTTTCATATTTTTGCGCAATACCGAATTCCATAATCTTAATTCATATGAAATTTTCAAAAAATTTATTGATGTTCGCAGCAGCAGGATTGATGCTCGTCGGATGCAAACAGGCTGACAAACCTGCCGAAACCGCAGATGCTAACGTCACAGTTACGGAAGTTCCTGCCGAAAACCTTCAAACGGCGAGTTTCTCAATTGAAGGAATGAGCTGCGCGATCGGCTGTGCAAAGACAATCGAAAAAAATCTCGCAAAACTTGATGGCGTGCAAAAAGCTTCGGTTGATTTTGATACAAAAACCGCAACGATCGAATTCGATTCAAGCAAACAATCACCTGAGAAATTTGTCGAAGTGGTCGAGGCTGCCGCCGACGGCAAGACTTATAAAGTAAGCGACGTAAAATCTTCGGGTGATCAGGCAATGCTTACGATCAAGGAAAAAGAGAAAGAGAAAAAGAAGAAAAAGAAAAAAGGATCAAAAGCCGCAACTGCTGAAGAAAAGAAAGAAGGCTGTGCTCCTGCTGCAGGAAAACCGGGATGCTGCTCAGCGAAAAAAGCTGCTGCATGCCATGAGGAGAAAACGCTGTAAGCTGTCAGCTTTCAGACGTCAGCCGTCAGCAAAATATCTATTTCAGGGAACTTTAGGGTTCCCTTTTTTTTGTTAAAGAATTTAGATTGAAAATTTAAGATTGCAGATTTACCAAACCGGGAAATTTATCCTTAGACCGAGATGTTCAATGACATCTGGCAACACTGTAAACTGTAAACCGTAAACCGTAAACCGTAAGCTGTAAGCTAAAAATTACCAGACTTCAAGCTAAAAGCTGACAGCTGACAGCTTTTAGCTACTTCCATTGCATGCTCTCCATAATTACCCTCATATCGTCCTTGATATAATTCGCGGCGGGCATGATTGAGTCGAAATTGGGTTTTGCATAAAAGTATACTGAGCCCGTAACAAAGTGTTTCGTCGAATCGGTTGCATAGAATTGCGCATTGGTCGCGGCATTTCCCTGCACGAGATAAAACATCCCGTAAACCTTCTTATCAGGATTGACGTAAGGCTGCTCGCGGATGTCATCGGCTTTGATGACGTGCTCGAAAGTAAGTTTCTGCGCGTCGCGGAGCAGGTTGTTGATGTTGTTCTCAACGGGTTTGTACGTCAGGAAGATCGTCGCCTTCATTTTAGGATAATCGATCGTGAAATTGCAATAGTTCTTTTCTGTGATCA
>CBDUBP010000271.1:0-3377 GCA_965365415.1 uncultured bacterium
AAGTTCGTATATTGCAGGAGGTTGATGCCATTTTTATCGACGGATTGAGGACAGCGGGATTGTATGATAAAGTGTGGCAGGCAGGAGCGATCCTGCTTCCGGTGAACAGCGTAGGCGTCATGGGTGACGAGCGGACATATGAAAAGGTCGTTGCGCTCAGAGCTGTGGAATCAACCGATGGAATGACGGCCGACTGGGTTCATCTGCCCTATGAATTCCTGATGAAGGTCTCGAACGACATCATCAATAAAGTGCCGGGCGTCAACCGTGTGGTTTACGATATCAGTTCGAAGCCGCCGGCTACCATTGAGTGGGAATAACTTAAAATCGCGCGATATGAAACGGTTTGTACTACTTTTATTGCTGCTATCGCTCAGCATGGTCCACGCACAGGATTTTGAAGTCGTCCGCCATCAGGTGCAAATGGGTGAGACCGTAAAAATGCTGTCGAAAAGGTATAAGGTCGAGCCTTCGGAAATCTATCGTTTAAACAAGTTTGCGATCGACGGCATCCGACAGGGAATGGTTCTGCAAATATTGGTTCCAAAAAAAGAAACGGAAATTGCAATCGCCGATACCGGTTCGGATGATCACGGCACCGTGCAGACTTCCGACGACCAGCCGGGAATTGAACAGCAGGCAAACGAAATGGATTCTCAGCACGGAGATGCCGACACCGTTCTTGAAATAAGCCATACGGTCGCAAAAGGCGAAACACTTTATAGTTTGGCGCGCAAATACAAAGTGCCGGTCGACGAGATTAAAACGCGAAACGAGCAGATTCTTAAAAAAGGGTTGCAGACCGGCCAGGTGCTTACGATCCGGACAACTAACCCATAATTGAAACCGAACTACCTCAAATGAAAATAACCCGAATTTTATTCATCCTACTTCTAACGGTCATTTCAGCAACATTTTCAAACGCACAGGACGTGCTTGCCCGGCATACTGTCTCAAAAGGGGAAACTGTCACGCAGATCGCGCAGAAGTATAAGATCACACCGCATGATATCTTCCAGATGAACCCAAATGCAAAGAATGGGATCAAGGAAAATGACGTATTGCTGATTCCGGCCAAGAACACCGGAAAATCAGCCGAAGCGGCACCAGCAACAAAACCCAGCGCAAATACACCGTCCGCGTCGGTAAATACCACACATGTCGTAAAGTCAAAGGAAACGATGTTCGGAATTGCAAAACACTACGGCGTTACGGTCGACGATCTGAAGAATGCAAACCCAATCCTGAGTGAAGGGCTCAAAGTTGGTCAAACGATTAAGATCCAAAGCAATCCCGGGCTGTCAACTACTACAACCACGGTGAGGACCGTCAAATCCGAGAATGCCGCTGCGAACGGTGTGACTACGCACATCGTGCAATCAAAAGAGACAAAATTCGGCATCGCCAAAAAGTATGGGATCACGGTTGCGGAACTGGAACGCCAGAACCCGGGAATCGTACAAAGCTTGCCCGTAGGATATAAACTGACAATCAGCGGCGGCAAGCCTCAGCCCGTAACAACAGAAATATCACGTACGGAATCGTCTTCGACCGAAATCATTTCAACCACAAAGAAAACACCTTACGCGAACTACGAGGTCAAACCAAAGGAAACAATGTACAGCCTGACACAAATGTTCGAGATTTCCGAGGCCGAATTGGTGGCCCTTAATCCTGGCCTCAAAGAAGGTGTCCGGGCGGGAATGATCCTGAAAGTACCCGGAAGAGGATCGATGATCATGCAGGAATCCACGAACAGTACGGATCTGTTGAAATCGTTGGCAACCAAAGAACGCAAGGAATTGGTGATGCTTCTTCCATTTAATGCGGTTAAAATCCAGGGGGATTCATTAAAATCACTGGCTGAACGACTAAAGAAAGATGCGTTCCTGAACATGACACTTGACTTTTATTCTGGCGCATTGATGGCCATCGACTCGGCAAAAACGCTTGGTCTTAATGTCGATGTGAAGATTTATGATTCCGAGGAAAGCAAGCTGTCGTCTAATATCGAAAGCCTTGTCCGGGCAAAACAGCTCGACAAAGCTGATGCGGTCATCGGCCCATTCTACCAGCAATATGCGGAAATGACTGCCGAGTTATTGTCATCGAGTAACGTACCTGTGATCTCGCCGATGTCGAAAGAAGCAGGAAAGCCAATGGCAAATCTTTTCCAGGCGATGCCATCAGAGGAGATCGGCAAACGCGCGATGATGGATTATATGCTGTCGAAAGGCGGTAACATCATCATCGTCAACGATCCGAAACGCGCTTCCAACCGGGAATTCATCACGCAGAATTACCCGGCGGCGAGGTTTGCGGAACTTGAAGAAAACGGCGGACTCAACGCGGATAAGCTTAAAGCAATGCTGGAAAAAGACAGGACAAATTATGTCGTCCTCGATTCCGAGCGCACAGGCATGATACTCAGCACGACGAATCTGCTGCTGAATGAAATGGCGAATTACACAATACAGCTTGCGATCATCGAGCAGAATGAAACGCTTGATTTTGAAGAGATCTCGATGAAGCGGCTCACAATTTTAAAATTGCTTTATCCGTCGATGACACGGGAAAATCATACTCCTGAAGCCGTCGCATTTGAAAATGCATACAAGCGTGAGAACAAAGTTTTCCCCAGCCAGTATGCCGTTCGCGGCTTCGATGTTACCTTCGATACGCTGATCAGGCTTTCGCAGGAAAAGGATTTCCGGACAATTGCGGCTGAAGTGCCGACCGAACAGATCGAAAGCCAGTTTGAGTATATCAAAAATGGCGACGGACAGATTAATAAAGGGGTTTACATTCTTCAGTATAATGAAGATCTTTCCGTAACCGAAGCACAATGATCACATCAAAAGTAACTTATGTCGGCGACCTCAGGACAAGGTCCGTCCATCAGCGATCAGCCAATGAGATCGTTTCGGATGCGCCTGTGGACAATCACGGAAAAGGCGAGGCATTTTCACCAACCGACGCCGTCTGCAATGCGCTGGCGACCTGCATGTTCACTGTCATGGGGATAAAAGCGCGGACGATGGATGTCGACTTTACCGGTTCAACCGCGTCTGTGACCAAACACATGCACGACTCACCTCGAAGGATTTCGCGGATTGATGTCGCTTTCGAGATGTCTATCTAGCCCGACCAGAACACTAAAACAATCCTTGAAAATACGGCGATGACATGTCCCGTTTTTTTGAGCCTGCATCCGGATATTGAAAAGAATGTGACTTTCTCCTGGCGCACACCGGGCTGATTGAACTTGCAGCTTTCCGACAATGCTTCTAAATTCTATTCAGAAGTACAGATGACGATCATGTGAACTAAGCTGATCCGAAAAGTTTTATATATTTTTGAGGTTTTACCGCAGTGAG
>CBDUBP010000272.1:0-3364 GCA_965365415.1 uncultured bacterium
TTTCGGTTTTTGACCGTGTCGTTCAAAGCGATGTAAGCGGCCAAAAAATCTTTTTCATCGTCGGTATTTTCCTGTGCAGAAGAAATAAAAGAGCATAAAAGCAGAGATGAGGCAACGAAGTACTTAATCATTATTTGGATTAATTAAAAATAACGATGCAAAAGTAAAATCGATATTTCGCTTATGCAAGCTTATTTAGAATAAATCTTAATAAAAATTTATAATTCGTTGGGAAACAAAAACTTTGAATGCTATTTTCTTTTCAACGGATATTTTTCCGTACTTGATTTTCCTTGCTGCATCCCTGAAATTTCCGCAACGATTGAATCTGCAGTGATCTTATTATAAACGATTTTGGTCGGGAAATCATGATCCGGGTTCTCAAAAACCAGTTGGTTTTCCTTTGAAGAAGTCATTTTAAACGACACAGGCTTGTCATTGTTCTGTCCTTTTACGATCGGAGTGTAAACCAGCGCGCCAACTGATTCATTCAGCGCAATGGTTTCACTGTGAAGCGTGTCGTTTTTGTCGGTTATATAATAAGCCTGTCCGCTGAATACGGAATCGTTTTCGCGCGTCCAGGTCTCCGACATCGTTCCTTCTGGCGATGCATTTTCCCAGGAACCGATCAGCCATGAGGCTTTTTCGATCGTGCGGGGTTCGTCAGTTTTTTTTTCAGTGCACGAAACTACGATCATTCCGAGGCATGCAATAAGACAGGTTTTTTTCATAATTAATTGTTTAGCATTCCGCGAAGACTGTTATCCTTGTTTCTCAGATCTATTCCGCCTTCCAAAACGGATTTCAAATTTACGAGAAAAAAGCTCCAGCCCGTATGGCATCCGATCCGGATATTGCGTTTCGATTTTTCATCTGTGGGAATGTTCCTTTGGGTAAGTTCGACCAAAGTATGATTTCCTTTATTTGACAAAACGATCTCGACGATGCAATCGCCTGCAAAAGTAAAACTAAACCGGTCTTTTCCATTGGCTTCGACGATCTTTCCTGTTTCGGTTACATCGTACGCATACCATTGCCACGAGTACGAATCGCCTTCTGACGCCGGGCTGTTGTCGGGCAATTCCGTTCCATCCGATCTCATGTAACGGCACGAGCTTAGAAACCAACGTTCAACTTGGCTGCTGATTGCCCATGCATCGTAAACCTCATTTATCGGAGCGGAAACGGGAATCCGCAATGTAAACTTCGTCCAATCAAAATTTTCCATGTTTCAAACTTTATATGCAATTTAGGAATTCACGTTAGATCACTCGAAATCAACTGAACAAAAATTCGTAAATTTGCCGCCCAAAGAAGAGAATAATGTTAGACAGGTTACAGATTGTAAAACAGCGTTTCGACGAGATTTCGGATCTGATCATCCAGCCGGATGTCATCGCCGACCAGAAGCGTTACGTACAATTGAATAAAGAATATAAAGATCTGAAGGCACTTGCCGAAAAACGTGACGAGTATGTCAATCTGATGGCGAACATCGCAGAAGCCAAAGAAATTTTGTCTGACGGAAGCGACCCGGAAATGACCGAGATGGCAAAAATGCAGTTGGAAGAAGCCAATGAGCGTCTGCCTGTCCTTGAAGACGAGATCAAATTCATGCTGATCCCAAAAGATCCCGAAGATGCCAAAAACGTCATGATGGAGATCCGCGCCGGAACGGGTGGCGACGAAGCCAGTATTTTTGCCGGCGATCTTTATCGGATGTATACAAAATATTGCGAAGGCCGCGGATGGCGCACGTCCGTCGTGGATATGAACGAAGGAACTTCCGGAGGTTTCAAGGAAATCATTTTTGAAGTCACGGGTGAAGATGTTTACGGAACTTTGAAATTTGAAGCCGGCGTTCACCGCGTCCAGCGTGTACCTCAAACTGAAACGCAGGGACGCGTGCACACTTCCGCAGCAACCGTAATGGTTCTGCCTGAAGCTGAAGAGTTCGACGTGCAGATCGACATGAACGATGTGCGGATCGATTATTTCTGTTCCTCGGGTCCGGGCGGCCAGTCGGTCAACACAACAAAATCCGCTGTTCGATTGACCCATATTCCCACAGGACTCGTGGCACAATGCCAGGACGAAAAATCGCAGCACAAGAATAAAGATAAGGCGCTGACGGTTCTTCGTTCACGTCTATACGAAATGGAGCTCGCCAAAAAACAGGAGGAAGATGCTGCGAAACGTTCATCCCAGGTCAGCAGTGGCGACCGTTCGGCGAAGATCCGCACGTACAATTATGCACAAAGCCGCGTGACCGATCACCGAATCGGACTCACATTGTACGATCTTCAGAACATCATGAATGGCGACATACAAAAAATCATCGACGAGCTTCAACTGGTAAACAATACCGAAAAGCTTAAGGAGGCAAGCGAAGTATTTTAAATATTAAAGGATCAGATTCTTGATCCTTTTTTTATGCGACTTCGGCTGTAGTCGGATCGATTGTAGCGTATACACGGCTGATTGAATTTGCAGGAAAACCTCCTTTTTTGGCATGTTCCCGCACCAATTCCTCATCCTTCGCAATGTAAATGCAATAAACCTTATCCTTGGTCACGAAACTGTTGACCCATTGAATGTCGGTCCCAAGTTCATCCAATACATTGCAGGACGTCTGTGAAATGGCGTGAAGCTGATCTTCAGTGAAATCTCCCGCATTTGGAATTTCACGTTCAATGACAAATTTTGGCATGATGATGATTTTAAAATTACATCACTAAGTTATTGAATATCAATGTTTTTATATGAAATTTTATCGTTAAATCTTTTTGCAGCCCTTGTCACGTTGTGTCTCTGCCACTTTAAATTAACTTTACGCAAAACTTTTTCTCGTGACGACACAGCAGCTTACGCATCAGATTCTCGAAAAAAAATCATTTCTGTGCATCGGACTTGATTCCGATATTACAAAGATCCCAAAGCATCTTCTTTCAGCTGACGATCCTGTTTTCGAATTCAACAAGCAGATCATCGAAGCGACAAATGAACTCGCTGTAGCCTATAAACCTAATACGGCATTTTACGAAGCCAACGGAGTCAGCGGATGGAAGTCATTGCAAAGAACGATCGAGTATTTAAATGCGAATCACCCGGATATTTTTACGATTGCCGATGCAAAACGCGGCGATATTGGAAATACATCATCAATGTATGCAAAGGCGTTTTTTGAAGATCTGAAATTCGATTCGGTAACGGTCGCACCATATATGGGAAAAGATTCTGTTGAACCATTTCTCGAATTCGCCGATAAGATCACGATCCTGCTTGCTGAAGAGCTTGGCGCGCGCGATGAATGCGGTGGCCGAGTTCGGGTTTGCCCTTGGGAGGAGCGAAGGCCGTCATGCGG
>CBDUBP010000273.1:0-3357 GCA_965365415.1 uncultured bacterium
GTTTGAACTTCTTCACAGTCTGAAGTGTGTCAAGCATTTTATAAACTCCCGCTTCGTCTTTGCTCAGATCTTCAAAACGATTTTGCTCCCAAAACTCGTCGGGTTTTACAAAAAGAGACAGGTCGTCGTTATTGACCTGATCTTTATAAAATTCTTCCGGACGCTGCTGGTCGAATTTAAAATTGCGGTACATTGTTGTGCGCTTACCATAGACGCCGCGCGACTTTTCTTTCTTGCTCAATGCAAAATCCGACATCATATAATCTTTCGTCAGCAGGAATACCGAATCGTTCAAAACCTCAAATTCCTGTTCGATATAGATATCCTTAACCCAGTTGATGTTTGCCGATTTAGTCACCGCCATGTTGATGTTCTTGATTGCAAACGTCGAATCGGCAACCCAGAAATCACCTTTAAATGTCAGTTCGTTCTTTCTTCGCGGATAGAACACGATATTGTAACACCATTTGTTGTCGATGAAAGCCGTATCGCGCAATACATAATTATATACATCGATTCCGGTTCGCGATAGCGGGCTTGTAAAACTTTTGTCGAAAAACGTCAGGTAATTGTCGTAGATATTATATTCGGCATACAGATCTTTGATGAATGCAATGATCTGCTGATTCGTATTGAATCCCGAATTCTTATTCGCTTTGAGGATTTCCTTGCGCTTCTTTAATATATTATCGCCGTAAACTTCCGACAGCGACTCATTGATAAAGATCGGCAGATATGTCTTCCCGGTCACGTCAGAAGTATCGACCTGCTCGAAGATGAACTCCATGCCACGGAAGATCTTGCTCTTCATGAACGCGCTGTCGATCGTATTCATGTCGAATTCCACTTTTTCATACTTGTCCATCTTGTACTGATCGAACATATGAAGGCCATTCTTGCGTTTGCGTTCCCAGATTTTGCGCAGTATGTCGAGCGCCGGATTGTTCTTTTTCGAAGTCTTCCCTGTATAAATAACGACTTCTTTGAGCTGTTCGCCTTCTTTAAGGACAATCTTGAAATCGTAGTTGACCTGTTTTGTGAGCGGCACTTCCTTGTCGGTGAATCCTGTGAAAGTGACAATCAGCGCATTGTAAGTTTTATCGGATTCGATGTAGAAGCGGCCATCTTCATTGGTGACGATGCCTTCATTTGAACCTTTGAACTGCACGTTGGCAAAAGGAATCGGTTGGTTTGAAACGTCTACGACTATCCCGCTGACTTTCGTCTGTGCAGAAATCACAAGTGCAAAAAACAGCAAAATGGCCGATAGGAGTTTCTTCATAAAAAAACTTCACCCGAAGGCGAAGCGTCAAATATAGTTTATTTGATGATTTGTTTATTTGTTGATTCGAATCACCAAATAAACAAATCATCAAATCATCATTTATACATTACTTTTTTCACCGCCTTGATAACATCTCCCGAATTCGGAAGCCATTCCTTCAAAAGCGTTGGCGAATAGGGAGCCGGTGCATCAGCGGTTGTGATCCGCTGGATCGGCGCATCGAGATAATCGAAAGCGCGTTCCTGAACCATATATGTAATTTCGGACGCGACACTTGCGAACGGCCACGCTTCTTCAAGAACGACCAGCCTGTTTGTTTTTTTGACAGAATTGATGATCGCATCATAATCCATCGGACGAACTGTACGAAGATCGATGATCTCGCATTCGATGCCTTCTTTCGCAAGTTCATCAGCGGCAGCATAAGCTTCTTTGATGATTTTACCGAAAGATACGATCGTTACGTCTTTGCCTTCGCGCTTGATATCCGCAACGCCAAGCGGAATCAAATATTCATCTTCAGGAACTTCGGCTTTGTCGCCATACATCTGTTCGGATTCCATAAAGATGACCGGATCGTTGTCGCGGATCGCCGATTTCAAAAGTCCTTTCGCATCGTATGGATTCGACGGCACAACGACTTTCAATCCCGGAGTATTTGCAAACCAGTTTTCGAAAGCCTGTGAATGCGTTGCACCCAATTGTCCGGCAGAAGCCGTCGGCCCGCGGAAAACCATCGGCATCGGGAACTGCCCGCCCGACATCTGGCGCATTTTCGCGGCGTTATTTATGATCTGGTCGATCCCGACCAATGAAAAGTTGAATGTCATGTATTCGACGATCGGACGGCAGCCATTCATGGCCGACCCAACTGCAATTCCTGCAAAACCCAGCTCGGCAATCGGTGTATCGATGACACGCTTCGGACCAAACTCGTCGAGCATCCCTTTTGATGCCTTGTACGCACCATTATATTCAGCCACTTCCTCACCCATCAGGTAAACCGATTCGTCACGGCGCATTTCTTCGCTCATGGCCTCGGCTATCGCTTCGCGGAATTGTATCGTTCTCATAATTTGAAATTGAAAAGCAAAAGTAGGGAAAAGTGGCAAAGCTGCAAAGTGACAAAGAGACAAAGCTTAAGCAATTTTAATTATCAACTGTCAATTTTCAATTGTCAATTGTTTTGGGCAGACATTTCCCGTTTTCCGCTGTATCCTGCCCGCGGGCAGGGATGCCGCTGCAACCGGGGCTGCGGTTTTGTCCTGCAGGAAAAGGGCTGCTTCAATTGATCCGGCAAAAAAACCTGCATTTGTATTTCGTCATTTTTACCATACCGGAAATCAAAAAAAATTACAGACCTTGAAGGTTTTGAAAACCTTCAAGGTCTAACCGGATTCTCAAAAGTTGCAATCCACAACCGCGCAGTCCGCATCGCGCGATAACAATTATCATCTATCAATTGTCATTTGTCAATTGAATCCCTACTTTTGTGTGCGAAAATTTCATACACACATACATGAAAATATTAGTCTGCATCAGCCATGTGCCTGATACTACTTCAAAGATCAACTTCATCAACGGCGACTCTGAATTCGATACCAACGGCGTCCAGTTCGTGATCAATCCAAACGATGAATTCGGACTCACACGAGCAATATGGTTTCAGGAACAGCAAGGCGCGACGGTAACCGTCGTAAATGTTGGCGGTCCTGACACCGAGCCGACCTTGCGAAAAGCTCTTGCAATCGGCGCCAATGAAGCGATCCGTGTCAACGCGCAGCCAACCGACGGGTCTTTTGTTGCAAAACAGCTTGCTGAAGTGGTGAAAAACGGCAATTATGATCTGATCATCGCCGGCCGTGAATCACTCGATTACAACGGTGGAATGGTCCCGGGAATGCTGGCGGGATTGCTTGGTTATAATTTTGTCAATTCATGCATCGGTCTGACCGTTGAAGGAAATAACGTAAAAGCGGTCCGCGAGATCGACGGCGGAAAAGAAACCGTCGGTACTACTTTGCCGCTGATCATCGGCGGGCAAAAAGGACTCGTCGAAGAAAAACACCTTC
>CBDUBP010000274.1:0-3342 GCA_965365415.1 uncultured bacterium
CCGGATGCGTCGACCCGAGCTGCAAAGCGACCTTAATTGTGCAGGCAACGGCGACAAACAGCAATACATAACGCAAGATAAATGGCAGCTTCATCAGCGATTCCGGTTTTGTCTTCACGATCGCAAGTATTTGCAGGATCCATGCGTACACTTGTACAACGGCCGACAGAACTACGATCGCATAGATCCAGTCGGGAAGGTCGAGCCACAGGGCCGACAGGAAATATGCGGGAATGCACGATATCAAAAACCATCTGAACACAGATCGGTGAACCCGCGCGGTTCCGTCGATGTGCGCAACTAGAAGACCCATGCACACAAAGAAAAACCAGCCGTTATACTGAAAGTGCAGAAAGTAATAGGAAGTGGCCAAATACGCGTGCTGATGTAAATCATGCGTCAGCATCATGTATGCCAGCGCGAATACTCCAAGGGTCGAAAGGAAATTAAAGAAAAGTGCACCGCGAAACCAGTTTGCGGCGATCCTGTTGATCTGATGCCGTCGAAGATCGCCAATATAAACGATCGTAAACCAATATCCCGAGGTGATCGCCATCACAAGGAACGTGACGCTGATCATCCCAAAACCCGACACTAGAAATGAAATCAGCATTCCAAACGCGGCGACGAGATTGAGCGTAAAGATCGGGTTGTATTTTTCGCTTTTAAATTTGAAGTTGATCTTACTGATGCAGTTCACCATCAACACCATCAGCGCCTGCGAGATCCAGCCGTAAAATGCAAAATGATAATGTGAGAACTGAAGATATTTCTGATTGAACAGCGGAAATTCAAATCCGATCTTATATCTCATCAGCAATCCCAGCAAGGAGACGATGAATAAGTTAACAAGTGAAAACCGAAGCCAGAATCTCACATTTAGTTCCATCAATAATACACTTTATGATTTTTGATCTCAATCTTTCTCTCAGCATTGAGTTTTGACAGCGCACGAATAACCGTTTCGACGCGCAGCCCGGTAAAATTTGCGATTTCCTGCCGTGTGTAGGGTATCAGCTCACGCTCATTGACTGAGGTTTTTTTACGTGTCTTGAAAAACGCGAGAATCCTGAAGCCCGGATTTTGGTTGATGATGTCGCTTGAGGTTTTGGCTTTTGAATGTATGCGCCGCGCCATCAGGGTCAGGAATTGTTTTTGGATCGCGGGGTATTCATCGAGGATCCGTAAAAACTTGTCTTTCGACAGCTTGATGATCCTCGAATCCTGAAAGGCCATCGCCGTTGCCGGATATTTTTCATCTATAAACAGCGGCGGTTCCCCAAAACCCTGTCCGTTGAAAAAATATCCCTGCGTAAATTCCTTTCCCTTGTCGTTCGTATTGAACATTTTCACGCATCCGTCGACGATCTGGTAGTAGAAGTTCGCATGTGAATTTTCGTCGAAAATAACCTCGCCTTTTTTATACTGTTTTGCGATTGCGCCCCATGTATACAGCAGATCCAGGTCAATTTGCATGTTTTCGCAATTTAAGATAATAGTCCTGCAAATTTACTTTTACGAATTCTGGCAATATATGATACATGTCATATAATCGAACCGATAGTCCGGCCTAAATTTGCATTATGATAAAATCAGCGGTTTTCATTTTTGCAACGATCTTCCTGCTTAAACCAGCATTGCCGCTTCTGTCATATGTTGTGAATTACGACTTTATCACCGCAGAACTATGTATCAATAAAGATAACGATAATCTCGACTGCAATGGTAAATGCCATCTTAAAAAAGAACTCGCCAAAGCATCGGGACAGTCCGAAAACAGTGGTTCGGATCGCAAAATGAAGCAGGCTGAGATTGAAATTCTATTCATCGACACAACTGACGAATTCTATCTGGAGAAGCCCTTTTTCCATCAACGTCGGGCAGTTGACTCTTACGTGAATTTCTATCGATTTGCAGCAAGTTCCCCATTCTTTCATCCGCCTTCATTGATTTGATCTTTATCGAATCCTAATCTGCCCTTCATCTGATGAAGCCGGGCTATTATTTCACAAAAAATTATTCAATGAATACTCTAAAATATTTGGCAATCGCCATGGTTGCCTTGCTATCAGCATGCAGTTCCGATAATTCAAATCCTACTTCGAATGAATTGGACGGACTCACATTAATCAATGAATTGTCGAATGAAACCCACGTGGTCGAATTGTATTCCGAAACTGGAGTGCTCATTCAAGGCCATAACAACATTTTTCTTCGCATTCGTAATATCTCCACCGGAAATTATCTGGACGATTCACAGCTTTCCTGGTTTCCATTGATGCAGATGACTTCCATGTCGCATTCATGCCCGTATTCTGCCATTCAAAGGACAGCTGGTACACAGTCGCTTTACAATGGATATATTATTTTCCAAATGGCCGGAACTACTACCGAATTCTGGACGCTGGAACTTACGTATTCGATCGATGGCGTCGCCTATTCTGTAGAAGATCAAATCGATGTACTGCCATCGGCAATGCGCCGTACAAACTCATTTACCGGCTCTGATGGCGCCAATTACCTTGTCGCGCTGATTGAACCGAACCATCCCGAAGTCGCTCTTAACAATATGACCGGGGGGATTTTTAAGATGGAATCGATGATGAATTATGTTCCGGCAGATGGCTATACGCTCAAGATCGACCCACGCATGCCATCGATGGGAAATCATAGATCACCAAATAACGCGAACTTAATTCAGCAGGCAGACGAACTGTATCACGGGACGTTGTCGCTGACGATGACCGGATACTGGAAAATTAATCTGCAGTTGCTCAACCCGGAAGGTGAAGTCCTTAAAGGCGAGGCGATCAGCGATGCTAACCCGGCAAGCAGCATTTTCTTCGAAGTGGAATTCTGATCTGTATCAGATTTCAAAAAACACGTCACATGAAAAAGATATTTTTTCACTGTATTGCATTGCTGTGGCCCATCATCTCGCTTGCCCAGGTTACCGATTCGATCCAGCCGCTCGATGAAGTGATCATCATCGGTCACAAAAAGGACCTCAATCTGAAGCAGGCAAAACCGCTGGCCGCAATTGATGAATATCTCCAGCTGTCAGGTCTCATTTCGATGATCAAACGGGGAAGCTACGCCTGGGAACCTGTAGTCAACGGAATGCCGACGGAGCGAACACTGGTAACGATCGAAGGCATCCATATTTTTGGTGCGTGCACCGATAAAATGGATCCGATCACATCCTATGTCGAAGTCTCAAACCTGTCGGAAGCGGTCATTACATCAGGCCAGCAGGGAAGCGGATTTGGAGCCACCATTGGCGGTGCGGTCGACCTGAAGCGAAACAGAAGCGGATGCAACGAATTGGGGTGGGAGACTACC
>CBDUBP010000275.1:0-3330 GCA_965365415.1 uncultured bacterium
AAAAGACGCAGTAGCGAGTCTTGCCGGTGAGCCCCGTATTATTTCGTTAAAATCGACCGGGCATAATGAAGCCGGCGAAATCGTGTCGACCTTTATCGTTACGTGGAGTTTAAAACTGCGCCAAAGTTAAACCCGCCCTAATTGAGGTTTTATTAGGAAGATCAATCATTAATTTTGAAGAAAATTCTTCCATGAAAGTTCTTATTACCGGCGCAACGGGGTTGATTGGTAAAGCTGTAATTACCGGGTTGCTCCAACGCGGGCACTCAGTAAACTTTCTAACCACTTCACGCAGCAAACTTTCTTCGATCCCTGGCTGCTTTGGATATTTTTGGGATCCTGTGCAAAGCTACATTGATGAAAACGCGCTCATCGGAGTCGAGGCAATCATCCATCTTGCGGGAGAGCCGATCTCAAAACGATGGACAGATGAGCAGAAAGAAAAGATTGTCGAAAGCCGTGTCCTGACTGCCAACTTATTGCTTCATACTTTAAAAAGAAATCCTCATCAGGTTCGACAGGTCATTTCGGCTTCGGGAATCGGCATCTATCCGAACAGCGTGTCAGAAGTCTATACGGAAGAATCAAAGAGTTCAGACGACAGTTTTCTCGCAAATGTCGTACAGAAATGGGAGCAAAGCATTGCGCATTTCTGTAATATGGGGATAGCCACATGTATTATCCGTACGGGTTTAGTCCTGTCGGATAAAGGTGGCGCATTGCCGGAACTGCAGAAAACCGTCAAAATCGGACTGGCATCGGCGCTTGGCACCGGACGGCAAATTTATTCGTGGATCCATATCGATGATCTTGCAGGTATTTATGTCCACGCGATAGAACAGCAACTACAAGGGATTTTTAATGCTGTTGCACCGAATCCTGTCGCCAACGAGGTTTTCATGAAACAGCTCGCGGAATCATCCGACAAACCGTTTTTTATGCCTGCCGTGCCGGCATTGATACTGAAACTGATGCTCGGTGAAATGCATTTGCTGCTTGTCACGGGCCAGAATGTCAGTTCAGAAAAAATAATCCGGTCGGGTTTTCAATTCAAATTTCCTGAATTGCGCATGGCACTCGATGATCTTATAAATGAAAAAGCCCCGATTGTTCAGGGCTGATTAAAGAGTTTATTGAGATATTATCGCGTCGCCTTTACGGTGACTTTGATTTCGATTTCATCATTTACGAATTTATCGCCAAGATCGGCAAAGACCGACTTCGATCCGTAATTCACTTTCCATTGCGTGCGGTCGATGATGAACATATCGCTGATGATGCTTAATTGATTGTCCCTGACATTGACAAGCGCGGGAAATTTGATATTCTTCGTGGTTTCCTTCAAAGTCAGGTTTCCTTCGATCATCATTTTGCCATCTTCATTGGTAACACCTGTAATTTCAAATTTTCCTTCCGGATATTTTTTCACGTTGAAGAAGTGGTCGGCATTTTCAACCGCCGAACCTTTTAAATGGGCTTCGAGTTCGGTTTTCTTTTCACCTTCCAGGTCTGTCACGTTGATCGTCGTCATGTCGATCGTAAAATTTCCGCTTTCGATCTGCCCGTCTTTAGCAAACACGGTTCCCGAGGATAACTTGAGCTGACCGCTGTGTTTTCCTGTCTGTTTTGAACCGGTCCAGTCGATTACCGATGTCTGCGTATCGACGTTATATGCTATCGCTTCTTCCGATGCACCTTTGGCATCACGCGCGGCACGTGTATTTCCACCGTCTTTTTTGCATGAAATGAGACCTGCCGACATAGTAATGACGAGCAGACCAAGAATAGCTTTTTTCATAAGAAATCAGTTTTGATGTTAACAAACTTATTAAAAATCTTTAAATATTTTGCTAAAAGATTACTAAACTGAATGCATTTTAATACGACGAACTGACGGATTGTATCAATTTGTACTAATACGTCGACGTGACGCAATAATCGTCCCGTGACAATTTGGCACATTGCACCGAATGGCAGTAAGTTTGCAAACTGCGCCCGCGCAAGTCGAACCATAAAAATATTTGAAATGGCTACTGAAAAAAATGAGAATCAACCGGAATTGGATGACGCAACAATAGAAGCAAATGCGAACGGCGAACAGCTGATCATGGACGGTGATCCCGTTGAATCTAAATTGAAACAAGACCTCGAAATCGAAAAAGATAAATTTCTCCGGCTTTTTGCCGAATTTGAAAACTACAAGCGTCGGACAGCAAAAGAAAGACTGGAACTGTTCCGTACTGCCAACCAGGAAGTCCTGATTGCAATGCTTCCGGTCCGCGACGATTTCGATCGTGCTTTGGCAGAGATTCGAAAATCCGGGGATGAAGCGCTGGTAAAAGGAGTGGAACTGATCTTTGAAAAACTACGATCGGCATTGCAGTCCAAAGGACTTGAAGTTGTCGAACTCAAGAGTGGCGACGATTTCAACGCAGATTTCGCAGAAGCCATCACTCAGATTCCGGCTCCCGACGATAAAATGAAGGGTAAGATCGTGGATATCGTGGAAAAGGGCTATAAACTCGGCGACAAGATCATCCGTTTCCCAAAAGTGGTGATCGGAAACTAACAATTAATAGAAAATGAAACGAGATTTTTACGAAATACTGGGCATTGGCAAAAACGCCACTCCGGAGGAAATAAAAAAAGCATACCGGAAAAAGGCGATCGAATACCATCCCGATAAAAATCCGGGTGACAAAAAAGCCGAAGAGAATTTTAAACTCGCGGCCGAAGCCTACGAAGTGCTCAGCGATCCGCAGAAAAAATCCAGATACGATCAGTTTGGCCATCAGGCTTTCGACGGTGCCCAGGGATTTGGTGGCGGCGGAATGAACATGGACGACATCTTCAGTCAGTTTGGAGATATCTTCGGAAGCGCTTTTGGCGGCGGATTTGGCGGATTCGGCGGCGGAGGCCAGCGTCGCTCAAAAGGAAGCAATTTACGGATCAAGGTGCGCCTGACACTTGAAGAGGTAGCCAATGGCGTCGAGAAAAAGATCAAGGTAAAGCGTAAGGTTCAGGCTAAGGGCGTTCGATACAGGACATGTCCGAACTGTAACGGCCAGGGCCAGGTGATGCGCGTTACCAACACGATTCTTGGACGCATGCAATCGGCCACGACATGCCCACAGTGTGGCGGCTCAGGCCAGATCATCGAAAGCAAACCGAAAGAGGCAGACGCTCAGGGAATGGTGATGGAAGACGAGACCGTTTCAATAAAAATTCCGGCCGGCGTCGTCGATGGAATGCAGCTTAAAGTATCGAACAAAGGAAACGACGCGCCGGGCAACGGTGTTCCCGGCGACCTGATCGTGGCGATCGAAGAAC
>CBDUBP010000276.1:0-3318 GCA_965365415.1 uncultured bacterium
AAAATGTGCATCGGTCGTTGCAAGCCGCCATATTTTGACATCCCGAAGTTCCGTTTCATTGAGCATTGCATCGATCAGCAGCGACGAATATCCTCGGCCGCGCTGATTTTCATCAATAAAGACGTCCATCAGATAGGCGAAAACAACATAATCGGTCACCACGCGTGCAAAACCGATCTGCTTTCCGTCAATATAGATACCGAAGCAGAACGATGCGTCGATCGTACGCTGAACCTCATCAATTGTACGCCCTGCCGCCCAATAAATATCTTTGAGGAAACTCTGGATAAATGGAACATCAAGCCGCGATTTGTCGGTAGAGACTTCAATCTTCATGACTCGGTCAATTCAAAAAGCACCGGCTTGCTTGGAGAGGCATCGTTTTCAAAAGATGCGATCTGGAGATTGAGCAGGTAAATTCCATCGGCGATCGAATCGTCGGCAAAGATCATTTCGGTAATCGTACAATCGAAACGCGCATCGGAATTGACCTCATTCACATCCGTAACATTCCAAAAAGCTTTATGCGAAAGAAGTTTGCCTTCGTCCTGCTCACGATCGACACTTGGAAGATCGATCAGCAGATGCCTGATTCCTTTTTCACGAATATACATCGCCGCGGACTGATCCAAATATGGCGGGTTGGTATTCGAATATTTTCGTGATCGCTTGTCGATTTCATTCGGAAGTGTGCGGATGATCAGTGCTTCACATCCGGGTAAAATGACATTCTCAAATTTTTCCTTTGTGATGATCTTATCCTCGTTCACGGCTTCCGGGCTGACAGTGATCAGCTGCGCAAAAAACATAAACTGCCGCAATTCCTTGTTGATGCTGTAATTGTCACGTGTGATGTGGCCAAGGCATTCGGTATGCGTTCCGTGTCCGTGCGGATTAAAAGTGATATTCCTGAAATTCGTCGTTGCACCGCTTTTGACCTCACCGATCCATTCACCAAACCGAACAGGTTCGATCTGCGGCTTTTCTATATACCACGCAATTGGATTTTCGTCGGATGCAGAAATCGGGATCGAGATATCGATTGGTTTGCGGAAATCGACGGCGTAAGATTTCTCATTATGTATGACAATGGACTTCATCTGCTCATTTTCTCAAATTTACCAAAAACAGGTCGGATGCAATGCCATCGGTCAGAAACTTTCCGGCTTGTGTCGCGCACAAAATCTCATCATCAATTTCAAGCAATCCCTGATCGAGGAATTTCTGTGCTGATTTCAATAAATATCGAAGATGCGTTTCCCCAAATTCCTTTTCAACGCGATTTAATGAAACGCCCCAGATTGTCCGGAGCCCTGTCATGATATATTCGTTGTAACGGTCGTTCTTTGTCAATGATTCTGTTTCCTGTGGCAACGTCTGATTGTTGATAGAATTTAAATACATCGAATTGTTTGCAATATTCCAGCTCCTCGAAACACCGTCATAACTGTGCGCCGACGGACCGATCCCAATGTACTTTTTTCCCAGCCAGTACGCCGTATTGTTCCTTGAAAAATATCCGGACTTGCCAAAATTGGACAGTTCGTAATGGATAAAACCTGCGTTTTCCAGCATTCTGACCAAGATTAAAAACTGTTCCTGCGCCTGGTTATCCTGCGGTGCATCGATTTTCCCCGAAGAAATCATCTTTTGCAACGCGGTTCTCGGCTCAACTGTCAGCGCATACGCCGAAATATGCGGAATCCCGTATGAAAGCGCTTTTTCTATGTTTGACACCCATTTTTTATTGTCGGAACCCGGAATGCCGTAAATAAGATCGATCGAAATATTATCGAAAAGATCTTTTGCAAACGATAAACATTGTGCGGCTTCGGAGGAATCATGCGCGCGGTTCATCAAATTTAGGTCGTCATCAAAAAAAGACTGGATGCCGATGCTTAGCCGGTTGATGCGTGTATTTGACAATTCGGTTATTCGAGTTGGAGACAGGTCGTCGGGATTTGCTTCGAGCGTGATCTCGGGATTTGCATCGACCGAATAATTCTCGTAAACAGCATCCAGCAGAAAATTGATCTCATCATTGGTCAGGACGCTCGGTGTGCCGCCTCCAAAGTAAATCGTTTCGACAACCTCATCCGATTCAGATCGTCGCATTTCGATCTCCTTGGCAATCGCACGAACCATTTCAGGCTGTTTCTTCCTGACCGTCGAAAAGTGAAAATCACAGTAATGACAGGCTTGTTTGCAGAATGGGATATGGATGTAGATACCTGACAAGAGTTGATTTGTTGATTTGAGGAATTGAGGATATGATGATCTGATGATTCGGCTTCAGGGTGCGTTTGGCACAAGCTAATAGCTGATGGCTGACGGCTGATTCTAACAGCTATCCAATTCTCGCTTCATTCTGCTTTACAAATGCATCCCAGCCTGAATAGCTTTTGCCGCCGGTAACCTTTCCCGAATTGAAAAAATGACAGACGGCAGCTGCGAGCCCGTCGGTGGAATCGAGATTCTTCGGAAGCGTTTGCAGATTCAATAATTGCTGAAGCATTTTTGCAACCTGTTCCTTGCTCGCATTTCCATTCCCTGTGATCGCCATTTTTATCTTCTTCGGTTCATACTCGGTGATCGGGATTTGGCGTGATAATCCGGCAGCCATTGCGACGCCCTGTGCACGTCCGAGTTTGAGCATCGACTGTACGTTCTTGCCGAAAAAAGGCGCTTCGATCGCGATCTCGTCCGGATGATGCGTGTCGATCAGCTCAATCGTACGTTCGAAAATTATCTTGAGCTTGACGTAATGGTCGTCGTATTTGCTGAGCTGGAGCTCGTTTAGCTGAAGGAACGTCATTGTTTTGCCCGTAACGCGAATGAGTCCGAATCCCATTATCGTGGTTCCCGGATCAATGCCTAAAATGATGCGTTCGTTTGACAATTTATTCCTTATTTTGCCGGATGGATTTTCTTTCGGGCAAAGCTAAACAATTACTTGTTGCAGGCGTCAAACTTTTGGTCGTTCTGCTCGCGTTTTGGTTCATATATCTTAAGCTTTCGGGAAGCGATGCCGGTGAACGCGAATTTTTCCTCGAGCATATCGACCGTAATTTTTCATGGTTTTCCATTTTGATGCTGTTGGTGCTGAGTTTCCTGAACCGGTATTTCGAGATCTTGAAATGGAAAAATCTTGTTTCATCCTTCGATACGATTTCCGTCGGGGAATCCACCCGTCAGGTTCTGGCCGCACTTACGCTGTCGATCTTTACTCCAAACGGAATCGGTGAATATGGCGCAAAAGCGTTGTATTATCCAAAAGCAAGGGTCAAAAAGATCATTTTCCTCAACTTGCTCTGCAAC
>CBDUBP010000277.1:0-3317 GCA_965365415.1 uncultured bacterium
CCCCAACTGGCGGATGATATGACGAAGATTCCGGTATTCCGGCCTGAAATCGTGGCCCCATTCCGAGATGCAATGCGCCTCATCGATTGCAACGAATGAAATTGGAACGGTTTGCAAAAAGGCGACATACTCTTCCTTTGTAAGGGATTCAGGCGCGACATAAAGAAGTTTTGTGATTCCATTCGTGACATCTTTCTTGACCTGCGTGATTTCTGCTTTGGTCAGCGATGAATTGAGTACGTGGGCAATGCCATTTTCGGAAGAGAGGCTTCGGATCGCATCGACCTGGTTTTTCATCAGTGCGATCAAAGGCGAAACGACAATCGCAGTTCCCGGTTCTATTAGTGCGGGCAATTGATAGCAGAGCGACTTACCGCCGCCTGTTGGCATGATTACGAATGTGTTTTGTCCTGATAGGATGCTTTTTATGACCTGCTCCTGAAGGCCTTTGAAGTTACTGAAACCAAAATACCTTTTTAACTCGGCATGTATGTCAATTTCGGTCGAATTCATTCTATTCCTAAGGTAATTTTAATAATTTTGCTATTCATAAATATACGACCTTTTTTTTCTCTCACAAATTTTATAAGTCTCCCATTTGGCCGCCAACGAAAACATTTTAGCCTCCGCACGAAGAACGATTTTAGCTGAAAGTGAAGCAGTTGCTCAATTGGTGAACTACCTCACCGAAGATTTTGCCGAATCGGTCAGGCTGATCAGCGCCTCTACGGGGCGGCTTGTCATCACCGGGATCGGTAAAAGTGCGATCATCGCGCAGAAAATCGTCGCTACGATGAATTCCACCGGAACACCATCGATGTTTTTACATGCATCGGAAGCGATCCACGGAGACCTGGGAATGATCCGAAATGAAGACATCCTGATCTGCATCTCAAAAAGCGGCAATAGTCCGGAGATAAAAGTCCTCGTTCCAATCATCAAACGCTTTGGCAACAAGCTGATTGCGATCACGGGAAACACGACATCATTCCTTGCTAAAAATTCGGATTACGTTTTAAATGCGACTGTTTCCTCTGAATCGGATCCGATCAATCTCGCTCCAACAAATAGCACGACGGCACAACTTGTCCTTGGCGATGCATTGGCGGTTTGCCTGATGGAACTCCGGAATTTCACTGCAGATGATTTTGCCCGATTCCACCCGGGCGGGGCACTTGGAAAAAAACTCCTGCTTCGCGTTGGAGACATGCTGGATTTGTCGCATCGGCCATCTGTCGCACCGGATGCAAACGTCAAACAGGTCATTTTCGAGATATCCCAAAAAAGACTTGGGGTCACCGCGGTAGAGGAAAACGGCCGCGTGATCGGAATCGTCACCGATGGCGACATCAGGCGGATGCTCAACGACCGCGATTCGATTGCCGGCGTTTATGCGCGAGACATCATGACGAAAAACCCAAAAATGATTTCGTCGTCAAGCATGGTTGTCGATGCACTTAACATTCTGGAGGATTTTTCGATCACACAGCTTATCGTTGCCGACGGCGATCAGTATAAAGGTGTTCTTCATCTTCACGACATCTTAAAAGAAGGAATCGTATAATGGCGAAGAAGAATCCGGAAGAAATGACGTTCCTCGACCACCTCGAAGACCTTCGCTGGGTTTTGGTGCGAAGTGCGATCGCTGTCCTCATCGCCGCAGCTGTTGCCTTCACTTTCAGTGGATTTATTTTCGACACGCTTATTTTCGGACCGATCGATCCCGATTTTCCGACTTACCGAATCTTGTGTGAACTCTCGCATAAATTTGGGATGGACGACAGTATGTGCATCGGCAAAATGGACTTCATCATCCAGAACACCGATGTGGAAGGACAGGTTTCGATGCTTGTATGGATCTGCATCGTGGCAGGTTTTATCCTGGCTTTTCCTTACATTTTGTGGGAGTTGTGGAAATTCATCAGTCCGGCGCTGTATGAGAGTGAACGCAAAAATGCCAAATGGTTCATAGGCATTGCATCAATTCTTTTCTTTATTGGCGTTTTATTCGGTTATTTTGTGATTGTTCCTATGTCGGTCAATTTCTTTTCGACGTTCAAAGTGAGCGAGATCATTCAGAATGAATTCAACGTCAATTCCTATATTGGAATGATAAAAACGTCGGTGATCGCAAGCGGGCTTTATTTCGAGCTTCCGATCATCATTTATTTTTTGACCAAACTCGGATTGGTATCGGCAGAATTCCTTCGGAAGTACCGTCGTTATGCGATCGTCATCATTTTGATCGTCGCCGCGATAGTCACGCCGCCTGATGTGGTAAGCCAGGTCCTGATCGCAATACCGATGCTGCTCATTTACGAGGCAAGCATTATCATGTCTAAATTTGTCGCTAAAAAACAGAAAGCCAATGGATAACCTGATCAAAGAATTCGACGATTACCGTTCGAAAATGAACGAGCGGCTTTTATCTGATGACAATAAGATCATCAAGAGAATTTTTAACCTCGACACCAATGCATACATGCCCGGTGCGCTTGATGTCAAAACCAAGGAATTGCTCGGACTTGTAGCTTCAGCGGTTTTAAGATGCGACGACTGCGTTAAATATCATCTCAAAACCTGCCATGAAAACGACCTGACCAAAGCTGAAGTCATGGAGGCCTTAAGCATTGCGACCCTGGTTGGAGGAACAATTGTGATCCCGCATCTTCGCCGTGCCTATGAATTTTGGGAGGCGCTGGAATCAGTTAATAATGAATAATTAATAATTACCTTGACAGGATGATTCTACGCGCTGATAATTTAGTTAAAACATATAAAGGCCGAAGTGTCGTAAAAGGCATTTCGGTGGAAGTCAATCAAGGCGAGATCGTTGGGCTTTTGGGTCCGAATGGCGCAGGAAAAACGACTTCCTTCTACATGATCGTCGGGCTGGTTAAACCTAACAGCGGCAAAATTTTCCTTGACGACATGGAAATTACCGATTTCCCGATGTACAAACGTGCACAAAATGGGATCGGATATCTCGCACAGGAAGCGTCCGTTTTCAGGAAGCTTAGCATTGAAGACAACATTTTAAGCGTACTTCAGCTTACCAAACTTTCGAAAGCTGAGCAGGAAGCAAAAATGGAATCGCTGATTGACGAATTCGGACTTCAGCATATCCGTACGAACCGCGGAGATTTGCTTTCCGGTGGCGAACGACGCCGTACCGAAATCGCGAGGGCGCTTGCAACCGACCCGAAGTTCATTTTGCTTGATGAGCCATTTGCGGGTGTCGATCCGGTTGCCGTTGAGGATATTCAAAGGATTGTCGCAAAACTTAAGAATAAGAATATTGGCATTTTGATTACCGA
>CBDUBP010000278.1:0-3314 GCA_965365415.1 uncultured bacterium
GTGTCCATTTCAGCTGCAAGTGTATGCGTTCCGGCCTGGACGCCATAATCGAAGCTGCCGTCATATCGTGCGAAAAGCGCACCTGACTCACTTCCATTTGTCGTGCTGATTTTAATGTGCGGTGCTGGCTGATCATTAACATCGCAGCCATTCTGATCCATGTCGAAGCGGTTGACGCCCGAGATCGTGTAAAATTCGCCTCCCGGAGTAAACGTGCAATAACCGTTGTAATTGACGTTCGTATAGCCGTAATTTCCAAGTTTCTCTTCGATATAATTATAGTCAAATTCGTCGAGGCAGATGTACTGCAGATTCGGTATTTCAGCAAAATTCGTATTAGAAGCGGGTTCGAAACCATTCTTGAGGTTAATCCATTGCAGTGGATTGCTCCCGCAATCGAATAATGTTGTCACCGGATTATCGCTGACATCAAGGACAGTTAAATTGTTTTGCGAGCAGTCAAGCGATAAAAGTTGGTCCAGACCGCTCAGATTAAGACTGCTGATTTGATTCTGACGGCAGTTCACAAGGCCTAAGATTGGCGTGTCGGAAAAATCCAGTGATGTGATATGATTGTTAGCGCATGCAAGGGTAATCAAATCTGAAAGTCCGCTCAGGTCGAGGCTCGTCAGCTGGTTGTTATGGCATTCGATCGTAAAAAGATTGTTTAGCCCGGCGACATTGAGTGTTGCAAGATCATTATCGGTGGCGTTGAGGTACTCGAAATTTGGAAACATTGTCAGGTCCAATGACGTCAGGCTATTTCCTTTGCACATCAATCTGCTGAGATTCGTGAAATGCTGCAGCCCTTCGACAGATGAAATCGAGGAAAATGCAATATTCAGAATGTAAACCGATTGTGCTTCGGTGATTTCGATTTCGCCATTATTGTTGACATCGATCTTAATGTTATTGAACATCGCATTTTGCGCCGTGTTGTTATTCGTATTTGATGACAGCAGTTTTGCTTTAAATGCGGAATCGGGAATGTTGATGATTTGGGAAAAACAAAAAAGAGGAAGCAGGAATGTTACAAGGAAGTAGGTTTGTTTCATGTTTTTTAATTGGAACGCCAATTTAGAAATTTATCTGCTTGTTTCAAAGCGATTTCCTAATTGCGTTACGCCGCGTTAGTGATCGCAGCGGCTCCGGATAGCTATCGGGATTGCGCGCAGCGGCAAAAGATACAGCGGAGAGCGCGACCCTTGTGGTAACGCCAAAAAAAAAGCGCCCCGAAGAGCGCCGATATTATTTAAAGCTTGCAGAAAGATATTCCCTGTTCATCCTCGCTATATTCTCGAGTGAGATTCCTTTCGGGCATTCGATTTCGCAGGCGCCGGTGTTCGTACAGTTACCAAAACCTTCGGCGTCCATTTGCGTGACCATGTTGAGTACACGTTCGGTTGCTTCAACGCGGCCTTGTGGAAGTAGCGCCAACTGTGACACTTTTGCTGAAACGAAAAGCATGGCCGATGCATTTTTGCAGCTTGCCACACAGGCGCCGCATCCAATACATGAAGCCGAATCGAATGCCGTATCCGCATCGTGTTTGTTGATCGGGATCGTATTCGCATCGATAGTATTTCCTGACGTGTTGACAGAGATAAAACCGCCAGCATGCTGGATGCGCTCAAACGAACTTCTGTCGACCACAAGATCCTTGATCACAGGGAATGCTTTCGCGCGGAAAGGCTCGATATATATCGTATCGCCATCCTTGAATTTACGCATGTGCAACTGGCAAGTCGTAACGCCGCGATCCGGTCCGTGCGCTTCGCCATTGATGAATAGCGAGCACATCCCGCAAATCCCTTCGCGGCAATCGTGATCGAACGCCACCGGCTCGTCGCCGCGCATGATCAGCTCGTCGTTCAAAACGTCGAGCATTTCAAGAAATGACATGTCGGGTGATACGTTGTCGATATCGTAATCGACGACTTTCCCTTTATCTGCGGCGTCTTTTTGGCGCCAAATTTTTAGCTTTAATTTCATTTTCCAGTTTTTAGGCAGTAGCCAAAAGAAAATAGTTTACTGACTTATCGATTTAATAAACGAGTTCAACATTTTAGATTCCTCAGCGATCAGTTCCATAATTTCTGAGAACTCCGGATCACTGATAAAATTCAATTCTTTAGAAATTATGATCTGCGTTTCCAATTCGAATAAGGAACCACGTGTGATTTTATAAATTGCACATAACTCAATTTGCTGTTCCTTCCCCAGCCTTCGGCAATGTTGGACGGAACCGAAACTGCCGATCGTTTTAGCTGGCTTTGCAAACCAAATATTTCTTCTTTCGGAAGGTTTTCGCAGTATTTGTAAATCAATTTGACAAGCAGAATTCCCTTCTGCCAAATCAATAAATCTTTATATGATTGTATACTACTAATGGCTTTCCACTATTTACTATTCACTATTGCTACTTGTAGCTTCTTTGGACAAGTTTAATATTATCAAAAACAAGCGGCTCCTTGTGAAGTACCGCATCGCTTGGTTTTCCTTTATATTCCCACGCAGCGACATACGCAAAATTCACATCGTCACGCAGCGCTTCGCCTTCTTCGGTTTGGT
This sequence comes from uncultured bacterium, assembly GCA_965365415.1. Taxonomy (GTDB): domain Bacteria; phylum Bacteroidota; class Bacteroidia; order Flavobacteriales; family Flavobacteriaceae; genus Flavobacterium. The sequence goes on from CBDUBP010000278.1 coordinate 2,572, forward strand.
ATTCCTCGCGGAAATGGCCTCCGCATGATTCGTTCCTGTGCAATGCGTCCTTTGCGAACAATTCGCCAAGTTCCAGGAAATCTGCAACACGCATCGCTTTTTCGAGTTCCTGGTTGAACGAATTCAAATCGCCCGGAACTTTGACGTCGCGGTGGAACTCTTCACGCAAAGCGGCAATTTCGCTGATCGCTTCAGTCAGTCCCTGTGCATTTCGCGCCATACCGACTTTATCCCACATGATCTTTCCAAGTTTTTTGTGGAAGTAATCGACCGAATGCGTTCCATTATTAAATATGAACTTTTCCAGTTGTGTACGAACGTTCTTTTCTGCTTCTTCAAATTCCGGCAAATCGGTCGAAATATAGCCTGTCCTGATGTCTGCCGACAAATAGTCGCCGATCGTATATGGAAGCACGAAATAGCCATCGGCCAATCCCTGCATCAATGCCGATGCTCCAAGCCGGTTTGCGCCGTGATCCGAGAAATTCGATTCGCCAATGCAGAAACACCCCGGAACTGTGGTCATCAGGTTATAATCGACCCAGACTCCACCCATCGTATAGTGGACCGCCGGATAGATCATCATCGGAGTCACGTATGGATTTTCGTCGACGATCTTTTCATACATCTGGAAAAGGTTTCCGTATTTGCTTTCGATCACATCACGGCCTAGCTTTATGACTACATTCTTATCGTTCGCATCCAATCCTTTGATGTACGCCTGTTCTTTTCCATATCGTTCG
>CBDUBP010000279.1:0-3306 GCA_965365415.1 uncultured bacterium
GCTCTCCTATTTCACGATCCGGCCCGCCGTATTTCATACGCTCGTCATAACCATTGATCGCGATCATATCCTCGCGGAAGCCGGAGGAATTGCAGTTGTTGAACGATGGTGTGGTCGTCGTCACAAGATCGAGGACGGTACCCAGGATCTTATCGCTCGAAAGTTTTAAGGTCTGCGAGAATCCGAGCTTGTCGATCTTCTTCAGCCAGGCAACATCAAAACATCGCTGCTTTAGAATATCATCTCTTGTGATGGCTTTGCTGGTTTTCATCGTCAGTTTGCAATATCCGCCGGAGAGGAATTTACCGTGTTCGGCGTATTTTGCGTGAACGGCGACAAAATCTTCACGCGGAATGCAGTCGCCATCGGTCATGATGATATATTCATGGGCCGCTTCCACAATCGCGACATTCAGGATCTCCTGGCGCCGATAACCAAGATCTTCATGCCATAGGTGCCGGATCGGAACGGGAAAATCTGCGGCATATCTGTCAATCAGCTCTTTCGTGGACGGCCGCGAACCATCGTCCGCGATTATGATTTCAAAATCACGATAAGTCTGGCAGCTATAGCCGATCAATACTTTCTCAAGCCAGTCTTCGGCGTTGTAAGTACTGATGACAACCGTTATTTTCAGATTTTTTTCAGCCATAATTATTTAAACTGCCACCTTTTCAAGGGTTGGCGATTCGAGCAATGTGCGGATTCCGTTTTTTATCGAGGTGATCTGGTGCTTTTTATTGAATTTCCTGATTTCGAGATTTTTCATCTTGCTTTCTTCATTCGCGTAATTGCGTTCGTGCTCAAGATGGATACATATTGCGCTGTATCGGATTTGCCTGGCACGGATGCCGCTATTGTTCAGCCGTTCGCCAAATTCACGATCCTCACCGCCATACTGCATGTCCTGGTTGAAGCCGTTGATTGCAATAATGTCGGATTTCCAGCCCGACGCATTATGCCCGTTCCACGAAGGTTTAGTCGTTGTCAGGAAATTGAAGAGCTCTGCCCATATGCCCGTCACTACAAATTTCGAATTTTTAAAACTGCTTTTGAGTCCATTCGTCCTAAGCCAGTTCAGATCAAAACATTTTTGGCTTTCGATTTCCTTTTTGGTGATTGTCCGTGAGATGCTGAGCGGAAGCTTTACGTAGCCTCCCGAAAGAAAATGTCCTTTCTTCCGAAGCCGCAAATGCGCGGAAACAAAATCACGCCGCGGAACGCAGTCGCCGTCGGTGAAAATCAGGTAATCGCTGTTGGAAGCCATGATTGCTTTGTTAAGGATCTCGGTTTTGCGAAACCCATGGTCTTCATGCCAGACATGGACGATGGGCACCGGGATGGCCGATTTCAGATTCTCGATGAGTTCAGTCGTTTCCGGTTTCGAACCATCGTCGGCGATGACGATCTCAAAATCTTTTTCGGTTTGCACGCTAAATCCCCAAAGGACTTTTTCGAGCCATTCCTCAGCGTTGTACGTGCTCATTATCACCGATGCTTTCATATTTACAAACATAAGAATAAAATCGGCGCTGATTTTTTAAGGAATTTCAAATTCCGCTTTAGTTTTTTCTTTCGATGAAACGCGGATTGAAACGACTGTGTCTGATTCCAAAGCGATTCGAAAACTTTTTTTTCGGAAAGATTCGCCAGTTTTGAGTATTCATTTGCCATGACGCGGACCATTTCAATCTTTGGCGTGAGCCTGCTCAAGTTCTTCATCCGCTCATCGATCGGCATCTCACGGTTGAATTTCATGCGGTTCAGATCAACAAGATAAAATTCATATTTGCCGTCAGACAATTGTTTGATCAGCGTATTTCCGGGCGTATGATCAAGGAACTCTATCTTTTTCTGATGCAGATCGAAGCAAAACCTCGTAAACTGCCTTAGAATATTTTCGTGATCGGGAAAATCCGGATTCGATACGAGGTCTTTGAATGTCAGATCAGGCTCGATATAATCGCTTACATAATAGCTTTCCTGCAGCAGGCCGGCAGCATATTTTTCGATATATGCCAACGGGTCGGGAGTTTTGATACCGGATGCGATCAGTTTTTTTCCGAATTCAAATGACCTTCTCGCCTTCGATTTCCTGAAAAAGCGATAGACCAGTGCATTGAAAATATTAGGTATCCTAAAGGACTTTATCGCGATTGTTCTGCCATCAAGTTGAAATAGACTGATGGTATTGCGGGTTCCGCGGACAAGGATTTTGCCCGTTTCGAAATTATCAGTAAAGGTGATGATCGCTTCCCTGTGGGCGGCATTGTCGGCGAATACACATTTCATGCTGCGAAAATACGATAATATTTAAGTCGGTGGCTTCCCTATTTTACCACGAAGGCGCGAAGGCACAAAGAAGGAAATATAATGAGGTCTTTAGGTGCGGCATTTAAATGATAAATCAATCAAAACTTCAGCTTCGCGTCTTTGCGTCTTCGCGATAAATATTTGGTAACTTGCGGCAAATTCATCGAATGAAGTCTATTTTTCTCGAATCGCACCATATCAACAACCTCTTTTTCGGGTTCGGTCAGTTCAATTATCAATTACTGAAAGCATATCAGAAAATTGATCCACAGGAATTTAAATTTGATATCCACGGAAAGGATATCGACTTTCTTAAAGATGAATTTGGACGGTCTTTCGGTTACAAGAAATACTATTCGATGCGGCGTTATCCGGCGTTCCGCATCCGAAAGAAATATGATCTATGGCATTCGCTGAACCAGAACACAAAGGTGGAACCGTATTCATCCAAAATGCCATATCTGCTGACGGTCCACAACATCCATCAAATCGATCCAAATTCCCCGAAACTGCTTGCAAAAAATGCGTATTTCCAGGAAAAACTGCATCGAAGCTCGGCAATCGCATACATTTCAAATTACGCAAAACAATCGACTCACGACAATTATGACATTCCGAATGTTCCGGAGTTCGTAATTTACAACGGAAATCCTGTGAGTAACATCATCGTTACGGATTCATACAAACCGAATTACGCTCCTAAAAAACCTTTCCTGTTTGCCATCGGCGAGATTACAGGCAGAAAAAATTTCATTACGCTCGTTCACATGTTGCGGCTCCTTCCCGATTTTGAGCTTGTCATAGGCGGTAAGAATTCAACAAAAGAATCTGCCGAAATCCTCGAAACTGCCGAAAAATTCGGAATGAAGGACCGCGTAACACTTCCCGGTAAAATGCCCGACATCGAAAAACAGTGGTACTATAAGAATTGCGAGGCATTTGTGTTTCCGTCATTGCGCGAAGGTTTCGGACTGCCCATCATTGAAGCGATGC
>CBDUBP010000280.1:0-3306 GCA_965365415.1 uncultured bacterium
ATCGAAAGATATCCTTGATTAACTGTTTTTTTATGAAAGAAAAAATTGGAGTTTACAATAATGTTCTGGAATTAATTGGCAATACGCCGCTGATACGGCTAAATAAAGTTACCGAAAATCTTGAGGGTAATTTCTACGCGAAAGTAGAGGCTTTTAATCCGGGTCATTCTACAAAAGACAGGATCGCACTTTACATCATCGAGGAAGCCGAAAGGCGTGGCATCCTTACCCCGGGCGACACAATCATCGAGACCACTTCAGGAAATACAGGCTTTAGCCTTGCAATGGTAAGCATCATCAAAGGTTACAACTGCATCCTTGCCGTCAGCTCAAAATCATCCCGCGATAAAATCGACATGCTCCGCAGCATGGGTGCCAAAGTTTATGTTTGCCCCGCACATGTTTCAGCTGATGACGACCGCTCATATTACAATGTAGCAAAAAGGCTGCACGAGGAAATAAAAGGTTCGATCTATATCAACCAATATTTCAACCAGCTCAACATCGATGCACATTATAAAACGACGGGTCCTGAAATCTGGGAACAGACGGAAGGCAAGATCACACATCTTGTTGCCTGCAGCGGAACCGGTGGCACAATTTCGGGAGCAGCGAAATATCTGAAGGAGAAAAATCCGAACATCCGCATTTTAGGTGTCGATGCATTTGGATCCGTTCTCAAAAAATACCACGAGACAAAAGAATTCGACAACAAGGAAATCTATCCATACCGCATTGAAGGCCTCGGGAAGAACCTGATCCCGTCGGCAACCGATTTCGACCTGATCGACAAGTTCATCAAAGTAACCGACGAGGAAAGTGCACACGCAACTCGTGAAATCGCGAAACTTGAAGGATTGTTCGTAGGATATACTTCAGGTGCGGTAATGCAGGCCATCAAGCAATACGCGGAAGAGGGCGAATTCGATGCGAAAAGCAATGTTGTTGCAATCTTCCCGGATCACGGTTCACGATATATGAGTAAAGTCTTTAGTGACGACTGGATGAACGAACAGGGATTTTTCGACAGCGTCAACCTCGAAGAAGCTCAGCGAATCGAATTTATCAAATAAAATAAAAGATATTGGTATCATAAAAAAAGCCTCCGATTTCGGAGGCTTTTTAATTATCAATTATCAATTATCAACTGTCAATTGTAATCACTCCATCATAGTATGATAGACGTTCTGCACGTCATCGTCTTCTTCAATTTTTTCCAATAGTTTCTCCACATCAGCAACCTGCGCTTCGGTCAGCTGTTTTGTAACTTGCGGAATGCGTTCGAATCCCGACGATAAAATCTCAAACTTGCGGTTCTCGAGTTCCTTCTGGATCGCACCGAAACTTTCGAATGGCGCGTAGATCAGGATTCCGTCCTCATCTTCGAAAACCTCTTCGACACCGAAATCGATCAGTTCAAGTTCAAGTTCCTCGATGTCGATCGATCCTTTCGCAATGCGGAAATTGCAGATATGGTCGAACATGAATTCAACAGATCCCTGCGTTCCCAAACTGCCATTGCATTTATTGAAGTAACTGCGGATATTGGCAACTGTCCTGTTATTATTATCCGTGGCGGTTTCGATGAGGATCGCAATACCGTGTGGTGCATATCCTTCAAAAAGGACTTCCTTATAATTGGCAGTATCTTTTTCAGTCGCTTTTTTGATGGCGCGCTCAACATTGTCTTTAGGCATGTTGGCGGCCTTTGCATTTTGAATGACGGCACGCAGCCTGGAGTTTGCCTCGGGATTCGGGCCACCTTCCTTAACCGCCATCACAATATCCTTTCCAATGCGAGTGAAAGCTTTGGCCATTGCAGACCACCGTTTCATTTTCCGTCCCTTCCTGAATTCAAACGCTCTTCCCATAAATACTTTATTCTGAATTTTGAATTTTAAATTCTAGATTACTCTTTGCTCTTGATTCCTACTTCTTATAAAACGGCAATTTTACAACTTTCGCCGGAATGTCATTCTTTCTGATGCGGATGAAGATCTCCGAATCGACTGCACTGAACTCGGTCGGAACATATCCCAGCCCGATGCCTTTGTTCAATGAAGGCGCCATCGTACCGGAAGTAACTTTACCGATGACATTTCCATCTTTATCGCAGATTTCATAATCGTGCCTTGGCACCCCGCGTTCGGTCAGCTCAAATCCGACCAGTTTGCGTTTGACACCTTCCTCTTTTTGCTTTTTCAGGTTTTCCGAATTAACGAAATCTTTGTTGAATTTCGTGATCCAGCCAAGCCCGGCTTCCAATGGTGAAGTCGTATCGTCGATGTCATTGCCATACAGGCAGAAGCCCATTTCGAGTCGGAGCGTATCTCTGGCAGCGAGTCCGATTGGCTTGATACCAAATGGCGCACCCGCCTCAAAAACGCGATTCCATATCTGTTCGACCTCGGAATTTTTGCAATATATTTCAAAGCCGCCCGATCCGGTATAGCCGGTAGCCGAAATAATGACATTTTCAATTCCTGCGAAATCGGCCACTTCGAAATGATAATATTTGATTGCCGCCAAATCAATTGATGACAAAGGTTGCATTGCTTCAACTGCTTTTGGCCCCTGAATGGCCAGCAAGGAATAATCATCGGAAAGATTTCGCATATCGACACCGAGGTCATTGTGCGATGAAATCCAGTTCCAGTCCTTTTCGATATTCGAGGCATTAACGACCAGAAGGTATTCTTCTTCCTTTATCATGTAGATGATCAGATCATCAACGATTCCACCTTCATTGTTAGGCAGACAAGAATATTGTGCACGGCCGATCGTCAGAACTGACGCGTCATTGGTTGTAACTTTCTGGATAAGATCGAGTGCCTTTGGTCCGGCCAGCAAGAATTCACCCATATGCGAAACATCAAACACACCGACGGAATTGCGGACGGTTTCATGCTCGGCGTTGACGCCTTCATAAGTAATCGGCATATTATAACCTGCAAACGGCAGCATTTTAGCGCCCAGGCCTTCGTGGATGTGTTTGAGAGCGATGTCTTTCATGGTTTCGATTTGAAGCCGCTAATTTATCATTTTTTGGCCGCGTGGCAAATGGTTGGCGCCATTGATTGCAGTTTCTCAACATCAATTTGATTATATTTATAGGAATTGAATGCAATGGAAAATTTTATCAAGATCGATGCGGCATTGGTCGGATCGAAACTGCCCAAACTTGATCCGAGGACACACAAGGGAAACCAGGGACATGCGCTGATTATTGGCGGCAGCCGCGGGAAAATGGGTGCCGTTTGCCTGGCTTCGAAGGCAGCGCTTCGGTCGGGCTGCGGTTTGGCTACG
>CBDUBP010000281.1:0-3259 GCA_965365415.1 uncultured bacterium
AGGATTTTAGCGACGCGATCTATGGCGGCGAATCCGACGGACGGTATGTGACTGAAAGCCGTCTTAAAAAGATGCTCCGACATGAAGTCGACCTGATTGAAAAGAGGTTAAGCCGCGACAAACATCCGAACAAGCTGTTTTTTAGTTACGCGAATACCGTTGCAACGATCGATTTTGCAAAACAATTCAAAGGACATGGCTGGGTCGGCGTGCGTTATCAGCTTGAGCCCGACCAGGATTACAATGAGATCATCATCCATATCCGGTTTAAGGAAACCGACGCAAGGCTTCAGCAGGAGACACTCGGAATTTTGGGCGTGAACCTGATTTATGGTGCATTTTACAAGCATAATGACCCAAAAAAATTACTGCGTTACTTATATGATCATCTCGATAAGGACCAGATTGAGATCGATACGATCAATTTCTCGGGGCCGGCCTTTACCGATGTCGACAACCGCCTGATGAGCCTTCAGCTTGTCAAAAACGGAATGACGGACGCGGTAATGTTTAATCCGGATGGCAATAACGTCCTTCCTGCGGCGATCCTATACAAGAAAAACATCCTTGCATTGCGTGGAAGTTTCAGGCCGGTGACGAAAGTCAATATGGACATGTATGAGAAGTCATTAAAGATGTTTCTCCAGGAAAGCAAGGTCGAAGAGAAAAATACATTGGTAATATTCGAGATCACATTGTCCAACCTGCGTTCCGATGGGGAAATCGATGAACGAGATTTTATGGACCGAGCGGAATTGTTGTGTTCATTGGGACAAACGGTCATGATCTCGAACTTCCAGGAATATTATAAGGTGGTTGAGTATTTCTCGAATTATACCAAAGCACGAATGGGTCTGGCGATGGGCGTCAACAACCTGGTGGATATTTTCGACGAGAAGTATTATCGCCATCTAAGTGGTGGAATACTTGAAGCATTTGGTAAATTATTCTATCGCGACCTGAAGGTATTCCTCTATCCTATGCTCGGTGACGAAGGAGAGATCGTAAATTCAGAAAATCTGAAAGTTCATCCGCGGATGAAGGAACTGTATAAATTCTTCAAGTTTAATGGCAAAGTGATCGATATCGAAGACTTTGATCCGAGAACGTTAAAAGTATTCTCGCGTGAGGTATTAAAAATGATCAACCGCGGCCAGGCAGGATGGGAAGAAATGCTTCCTGAAGGAATTGCGACATTGATTAAAAAAGACCAGCTTTTTGGATTTGATCCGGAGAAACAACTCGAAAAGACGAGTTAAATAAAGATTTAGATTTGGTGGGAAACAGGGGTCAGGATTATTTCTGGCTCCTGTTTTCGTTTAGGATCTGATCTGAATGCCTTTTGGATTTTACCTCGGTGATGATATCTTCGATGATGCCCTTTTCATCGATGACGAAAGTAGTTCGTTTGATGCCATCGAAAAATCTGCCCATAAAGAATTTATTTCCCCAAACATCGTATGCTTTGATGACGTCCTTTTTTTCATCTGCCAGCAATGAAAACGGTAGCTGATATTTATTCCTGAAGTTTGCCTGACGTTTGGGAGAACCGGCGCTGACACCCAGTATTTCGTATCCTTTTGCTAAAAAATAATGATGATTGTCGCGGAGATTACACGCTTCAATGGTGCATGTCGGCGTACTCGCACGCGGATAAAAAAACAGGACAAGTTTCTTGCCCCCGTAATCCGACAGTTTAATGGTCTTCCCATCTTGGTCGACCGCAGTAAAATCCGGTGCCTTATCCCCTATTTTTAATGATGTCATAACTTATATTTGCGGTCCAAAGATACGTCAAATGACCAAGAAGGAACGTGCCGCATTTGTTGTTGAGAAACTCGAAGAGCTTTACCCTGAAGTTCCGATTCCGCTCGACCATACGGATGCCTATACTTTGCTGATCGCGGTTCTTTTGTCTGCACAATGCACCGATGTTCGTGTCAACCAGGTTACGCCACACTTGTTTGCAAAAGCGGATAATCCGCATGATATGATAAGAATGTCCGTCGAGGAAATTAAAGAGATCATTCGCCCATGTGGGCTTTCGCCGATGAAATCGAAAGGCATTCACGGGCTTTCCGAAATCCTGATCGAAAAATACAATGGTGAGGTTCCTGCCGATTTCAGGGCGCTGGAGTCATTGCCGGCCGTCGGCCACAAAACGGCAAGTGTTGTCATGGCGCAGGCATTTGAAGTTCCCGCATTTCCGGTCGACACGCATATTCACCGTATGATGTACCGATGGAATCTCTCGGACGGGAAAAGCGTCGTCCAAACTGAGCGCGTTGCCAAGAAATTATTTCCAATGGAGAAGTGGAACAAATTGCATCTGCAGATCATTTGGTACGGGCGGGAATATTCGCCTGCGCGCGGATTGGATCTCAGCAAAGACATCATCACACGGACCATTGGCCGAAAAGAAATTTTAAAAGAATTTGAAAAGAAAAATCCCGGAAACTAGCCCGGGATCTTTGTTTTTTAATTAGCGATACATTCAAAAGTCATTCTTCCAACTTTCACCATCGTAAGTGCTTTGGAATAATTGAGGATCATTTTGACTGTTTCTTTCTTCGGAGACATTTTGGATGCTGCTAATGGTTTGCTTGAGTAAATTTTTGCCATTGAAAATTAAGTTTCCAATACAACGCAGCAGCATTTCAAATATTGTCAATTTGTCAAAATAATCTTGTGTTTATCGATGACTTTACGCAGGTTCATCAGCGCATATCTCATACGCCCTAAAGCGGTATTGATGCTGACGCCGGTAAGTTCTGAAATTTCCTTGAAACTTAAGTCCTGATACATCCGCATCACAAGCACTTCCTTCTGGTCTGCCGGAAGTTCTTCGATCAACCGCTGTAGATCGCTTTCGACCTGCTCTGTGATCATTGTGCTTTCGATATTCGGCTCATTATCTGACATGACCGAAAAAATTGAAAATTCCTCGGTCTCGCGAAACATCGGCATCTTTTTATTTCGACGGAAATGATCGACGATCAGGTTGTGCGCGATTCTCATCACCCATGGAAGGAATTTTCCTTCTTCGTTATATGAATTTGATTTTAAAGTCTTGATGACCTTAATGAAAGTGTCCTGAAAAATATCATCCGAAGCATCCCTGTCGGAAATTTTCGAATATATGAAACCGTAAATTTTGGATTGATGCCTGCTGATCAGCGTTGCCAGAGCGCCCTCGTCGCCCGCAATATAATTCCGCACCAATAACGCATCGGGGATTTGAACATTAGCCATAGTAGTA
>CBDUBP010000282.1:0-3256 GCA_965365415.1 uncultured bacterium
CCTTTCAGCACATCTTCCTTCATAGATTTGGCGGTGAGGAAAATGATCGGCACCTCTTTATTTTTTTCACGGATTTCCTTAGCAAGCGTATAGCCGTCCTTGTAAGGCATCATGACATCAAGTATGCAAAGGTCGTATGTATCTTTTTTGAATTTCTCAAATCCTTCCATGCCGTTCTTCGCGAGAGTGACATCGAAATCGTTGAGCATCAGGTAATCTTTTAATATGGCGCCGAAATTCTGGTCGTCTTCAACCAAAAGAATCTTTTTATTCTCTGTTTCCATAATTTAATTTATTAGCGGTAATTTTATAATAAAGGTGCTCCCTTTTCCTTTTTCACTCTCTACGAATATTTGTCCGTTGTGGTCTTCCACAATCCGTTTGACATATGCGAGTCCGAGGCCGTGGCCCTTGACATTATGCAGGTCGCCCGTATGCTCGCGGTAGAATTTCTCAAAGATCCGCTTCTGCGCGACCTTGCTCATTCCCGCGCCCTGATCTTTAATGCGGATGATGATAAAATCCTTGACATTGTCAGTGTAAACATCGATCTGCGGCGTGTCGGGCGAATATTTGATCGCATTGTCCAGAATATTGACCAATACATTTGTAAAATGAACGTCATTCAATAAAACCGTTGTGCGTTTTGCATCGAAATGCGTACGAATAACGCCTTCCCTATCCTCGATGATTAAATGCACGTGCTCGATCGCTTCTTCAATAATCTCGTGCATATCGCTCGATTCCTTGCTGATTTCGAGTTCGCGTTTCTCCAATTTTGAGATCCGAAGCACATTCTCAACCTGTGCGTGCATCCGTTTATTTTCGTCGCGGATCATCTGCAGATAACGCTTCATCGTTTCCGGCGCATCCTGTACTTTCGGGCTTTTGATCGCATCGAGAGCAAGATTGATCGTCGCAATCGGTGTCTTGAATTCATGCGTCATATTGTTGATGAAATCGGTTTTGATCTCGGAAATCTGACGCTGCTTGATCAATTGGTTCAAAGCGCTCGAATACGCAATGATGATGATCAGCGTAAAAACAATCGACAACACCGTAATCCCTACCAATTCCGAAAAAAGGAACTTCTTCTTCTGCGGAAAAGTCACCATCAGCTCATACCTGCTTTTCCCTTCATTATCGGCAAAAACCGGTGTGGAATACGTAGCGTATTTATCGAACACGAATTTATCCGACCTGATCTTCGTCGCGAGGCCATTGTTGTAAATCCCAAACTCAAATGGTGTCTTTACGCCTTTCTCCTCAAGCTCGGCCGACAATAATTGCTGAAGTCTTTCTTTCGAAACCCGTCGCTGAAGCGGCATTGCCGAAGCAACGTCCTTAAAGAAAATCTCAAATTGTGCTTCGCGCAAAACATCGACTTCGCCTTCTTTCTCGATCGACATATCGGGCGTTGGACTTCGCTGGATACCGGAATTGTCGAGTGATCCGTTGTTGTAAACCTCAGTTTTCCTTTTCGAAGAAAAACCCTTTACACTGTCAAACTTTTTATCAAAGAACGATGATATGTTGTAATCCTCTGCGATGATGCTATTCGAGTAAATGATCGTCTCGTTAGTCAGCGCGTCTTTCTGAACGTAATAAAACTGAAGCAGATCGCTCTTCTGCGGAACCTTTCCGATACTGTCGCGCAACTTCTGGTATTTGTCCATGAAACTATACGCTTCCTGACGTTCCAGCGACTCAGCGACATTGCCGATTACCTGCTGGACATGGAACCGGAATTGCTCCTCGTTGTTTTTGAAAGATGAATTGAACCAGTAGACCTGAACGAGGATAATTCCTATCAAAGACAAACTCATTAACAGAACGAGTAATCTAAAGAACAGTCTATTCATCTTGACAAAATTATCATTTTAACATTTAAATTATAAATCCATTAACCAAAGATTAACAGCCACTTTATTTATTAGAAATTACGCAGTTTTTTAAGAATATCATTAATTTGCTGCTGCATATCCGAAATGTTAACATTCAGTACGTTGAAGTCGCTGAGCTCTGATTTTTTATGGTCGCTCCACTGATTTTTCATCCGTGCAAGCACATCCTCACGCGAAACGTCGTCGCGATCCATAACCCGTCTGATTCGAATTTCTTCGGGCGCTGTGACGTGAATGATAGCATCGACCTCTTTATATGTCCCGCTCTCAAACAATATGGCCGCTTCCTTTACAACAATATCGTGTGCATTATGTTCCTCAAGCCACTTGCGAAAATGTTCGCGAACCGCCGGATGGACGATTGAATTAAGCTTCTCGAGTTTTCTCGAATCGTCAAAAACGATTTTAGCGAGTTTTTTCCTGTCCGCCTTACCATCTGCAATGATATCTTCTCCAAATTCGGATCGCAACCTTTCAACGACTTCAGGTGAATCGAGGATCTTCTTGGCCTCAATATCTGCAATGTATACAGGAATGCCAAGTGATGCGAGATAATTCGCGACTGTGGTCTTTCCACTTCCGATTCCACCCGTCAAACCGATGATCTTGCTCATTTCTTAAAGAATAATTCCGGGAATGCAATTTCGGGCTTCATTTTCTTGATCATGATCCGGTACGTCGACAGCAAAAAACCATTGCCATAACCAAAGAATTGTATCCAAACCGCTATGACTGAAAGCCATCCGATGCGAATGCTGCTATTTTGTAACGATGAAACGACGAAAATCATTGCGAAGTAAAGCAGATAAAGTCCGACGAAGAAGAATTGTCCGACTAATGCAAACGCGATCGATAAATATAGCCCAACGACAAAAAGTGACGGCAGAAAGAACGTTGCCTTCGTGTATTGTGGATGCCAGCTATTAAGGATGGGACGCGCTTTGCCGAATTTCGAAACCTGAAGTTTGAACTTTTGCCAGTCTATCCTGCGTTTATGATATACAAATGCTTCGGGAATCAGCTTCGTTTTGAATCCGAGTTTCCACAATCTCAAAACGAGATCGGGATCTTCACCCGGATGAATGTTCCCGAATCCGCCGGTCGCTTCGAATGCTGCTTTCGACAATCCCATATTAAAACTGCGCGGCTGGAATGTTTTCGAATTTCCTCCGGCTCCCCGTACTCCGCCTGTTGTCAGGAATGATGTCATTGCGAAATTAATGGCCTTCTGGACTTCGGAAAACGAATCGACAGCTCGCTCTTGACGAAGCCCCGCGACCCGTTCGCGATCTCCGTCTCGTCACCGCGGATGTTCCACAGCTTCGCGGCCGAGGTGAGCGCCACGCCGCGGC
>CBDUBP010000283.1:0-3239 GCA_965365415.1 uncultured bacterium
CTTTGATGACCTGTTCGTAAATCCCATTTTTGAAGATGCTTCCCCCGCCGTAAGCCATCATGATCCTGCGTTTTTGAGGAAGCAGTTCCGGAAGTTTTTCTATTTGCCCTTTCCCGAAAACAAGGCGGGTCGGATTGTATAATTCGAAATTCTGCATGATGATTTGATTAAAAAGTAAAATTAGTGAAGACAGAAAAGAAGTCTTGAAAAGTATTGTTAAGGATTGATGCGGCTTACCAGATTCTAAACTGTCTAAACCATTAAACTCCTAAACTATTTCTTATACAGATTATCCCGATCAACCATCACCCAAACTTCGGGCGGAAGCAGAGGACGGACGTTTTTGCCGGACTTGATGCTGTCGCGGATAAAAGTTGATGAAATTTCAACTATGGGAGCATCGACGAGGTGTATTCTCGATGTGTTCACGGATGGTTTATCCTGATGACCGACACGCGGATAAACGTAGATGTCGTGATGGTCAAGTATATAGTCATAATTCTTCCACTTGTGGAGCGAGTTGAGGTTGTCTTCGCCCATGATCAGCGAAAATTCGTGCTGTGGATATTTTTCCTGAAGATGTGACAGTGTGTTGACTGTATAATTTGGCTGCGGCAGCCGGAATTCTATATCGGATGGTTTTAAAGCCGGATAATTTTCCGTGGCGAGAAAAACCATTTCCAAACGTTTGTAATCGTCTAATAACGTTTCTTTCTTTTTAAACGGATTGTGTGGCGTGACCACGAGCCAGATCTGGTCGAGATCGGTAAATTCGGCCATATGGTTGGCGATGATCAGATGTCCCGCGTGGATCGGATTAAAAGTGCCAAAGTATAAACCGACTTTCATTGCTTTATGGTCTGTTGACGAAATCCCTCACCAGTTGATATGCTTCGAGCTTTGCCTCCTCGAGGTCATAATTTTTGATGATCTTGTCGAATTGTGGCGCAGTCGCCATTTCCACCGATGCTTTCGCGATCCGCATGTTGATCTTTTCATCGCTTTCGGTCGACCTTTTTTTAAGACGGATCTTCAGCTCATCAATGCTCGGCGGTTTTACGAAGACTGCAAGCGTCTCCTTTGGATACCGGCGCTTGATCCGCAGTCCGCCCGCCACATCAATATCAAAGATGACATTCTTTCCCTGCGCCCAAATGCGCTCGATCTCGCTCTTTAAAGTACCGTAAAAATTGTCGCGGTAAACTTCCTCCCATTCGAGGAAATCATGGTTGCGGATGTGTTCCTTGAATTCCGAAAGAGAAATGAAATAATAGTCTTTTCCGTGAATTTCTTCGCCCCGGGGTTCACGGCAGGTGGCCGACACCGAAAATTCGAGGTTCAGTTCTTCAATTCCCAGCAAATGCCTGACGATCGTAGTTTTGCCGGATCCGGAAGGCGCCGAAAAAACAATGAGTTTTCCTCCGTTCATATTACAATACGTTGAGCACCTGCTCTTTTATTTTTTCAAGCTCGTCCTTCATCTGCACGACAAGTTTCTGCATTTGTGAATGATTTGATTTAGATCCCATAGTGTTGATCTCGCGCCCCATTTCCTGGATGATAAATCCGAGTTTTCGCCCGTTTGCCTCACTTCCGGCAAGAGTTTCGATGAAATAGTTCATATGGTTTTCGAGTCGGACCTTTTCCTCAGTGATATCGTATTTTTCAAGATAAAAGATCAGCTCCTGCTCAAAACGGTTTTCGTCGAGGGTAACCTTTAATTCTTCCAATGCACTTTGCAGCCGCGATTTTACGGTCGTGATCCGCTCTTTGTCAAATGACAGCGTTTCATTCATCATGGTCATGATATTTGCAATTCGATGAAGAAATTCCTTTTCAAGCGCCACGCCTTCAGAGGTGCGGAATTGTTTGATGTTTTTAATGCTTTCGTCGATGACTTTCTGGATCTGTTCCCAATCGTTCTCGTCGATCTCGTCGCGATCGGTTTTGAGCGCGTCCGGCATCCGAACAGCCATTTTCATAAGCTCGGTTTCATCCGCATTGGGGATGACATCCTTCATTTGGGAAATATAGGCTTTGACGATCGGAACATTGATTTTTGTAGCGGTTTGCTCAGAAGAGCTCTCAACAAAAATGGAAAGGTCGATTTTGCCTCGTTCAAGCGCGAGCGCAACCTGATTGCGTACAGTCAGCTCCATTTCGCGGTAGGCCGAGGGCATCCTGACACTGATGTCGAGATTTTTGCTGTTGAGCGACTTCACTTCGACGGTGATCTTTTTGTTGGAAAGCTGCATCACGGCCTTCCCAAACCCGGTCATCGATTGTATCATAAATCTATTTTGGCAAAGATAGTGAAATTGACAGTTGACAGTTGACAGTTGACAGTTGACAGTTGACAGTTGACAGTTGACAGTTGAAAATTTTGGCTACTAAAGGTACATTATTCCTCAATGCAGCTGACAGCTTAAAGCTATTTCTCCTTCATCGTCACCAGATAAACCCCTCCGAAAATCATCATTGCCGCAGCGATTTTTATCCACGTTAATGAATCCTTACCCATCGACATCGCAAAGATGCTTGCAAACAATGGCTGCAGGTAAATGAATACTGCGACGGTTGTTGGCGACAGCCGTTTCATCGAAAGCAAATTGAGCAGGTAGGTCAGGAATGTCGAAAACACGATCACAAATCCGATTTCCCATAAGATGATCACCGGCATTGCATTCCAATCTGCAGCTGCCGCTTCATTCCATCCGAAAGGCAAAACCATCAGCAGTCCGAATGTGTAGATCCATTTAACAAAGGTGAACGCACTGTATTTATCCATCAGTTTTTTGACAAGGATCAGATACAATCCGTACGATGCCGCATTGGCAAATACCAGGAAATTTCCAAGATTAGCGTCGGGCGCATTGCCAACCGACTTTCCATAAAGAATCAGGAAACCTGTTCCGAAAAGGCCGAGAATGATTCCAGCGATCTTTTTCGTGCGCAGCCGTTCCTTGATGATAATGGCGGATAAAAGCAAAACAATGATCGGCGTTGTGACCATGATTACCGCGGCGGAAATCGGGGACGTCAGGCTTAATCCTTTAAAGAAGGTCAGCATGTTGAAAGCCACACCGAAAAATGCGGCGGCAATAATGCGCGGCATGTCTGCACGATCGATCTTTTCCTTGGGTAAAAACAGCCATACGAGCCAGAAAAGCAAAACACACCCGGCCACGCGATACACGATGAACCCGTAAGCGCCCATGTATTCGGGCATCACGTCCTTG
>CBDUBP010000284.1:0-3231 GCA_965365415.1 uncultured bacterium
TCTCGATCCAAACCCGGAAAAGCTCTAAAATCAAAAAATGGCTGTTGCTTGCCACACGTTTACTGCTCCTCGCCTGTCTGATCATTGCATTTGCCCAGCCTTTTTTCAAGGCAAAAGACGCCAAAGGTTCGAATAACGAAATGTTTGTCATCCTCGACAATTCGTTCAGTATGCAGGCAAAAGGCCAGAAAGGTGAACTTTTAAAGCGCGCCATCGAAGATCTTCTCGAACATACTCCTGAAAACAAGACATTTTCCCTGCTGACGAACTCCGAAACATTTTGGAACACCGACATCAAATCGATCCGCCGCGATCTGCAGAACCTTAAATACAGTCCTTCCGAATTCAATATTGAAAGCCAGCTCGCAAAGATTCGCGCACGAAAATCGCCTTTTGATAAAGATGTTGTGGTGATCACTGACGGGCAATCGGTTAATCCCAAACAGCTGACCGGCATACGCGATAACATCAATGCGTGGTTCATTCTTCCTGAAGCTCAGCGCAGGAACAATGTTTCCGTGGATTCAGTTTACCTGCAGCAAACACTGGATAATTTTTATGAGATCGGACTCAAGTTATCAGCTTTCGGTGAAGTCGCTGAAGTCCCTGTCGCACTTTATGACGATGGAAAACTGATCGCAAAAACACAGGTCAGCTTTCGAGAAAAATCGAAAGAAATTAAATTCACGATTCCGAAGGAGGATTTTCATGGTTATGCATCGATTGAGGACAACGGGCTTTCGTACGACAATTCGCTTTTTTTCAGTCTGTCGAAACCGCAAAAGATCAATGTAATCAGTATTGGAGATGCATCAAAAAGCGCTTTTCTATCGAAAATCTACACTCCTGACGAATTTAATTTTGTCAATTCGGAATTATCCGCGCTCGATTATAATGCGATCGACCGACAGGATGCAGTCGTCATCAACGAATTAAAGGAAATCCCGCAGGCACTGCAGACGACTTTGAAATCGTTTGTCGAAAAAGGCGGCAATCTCGTAATCATCCCGGCGCCGGAAGTGCCGCTGTCGCAGTTAAACAGCCTGTTGTCGAACTTTGGCGCCATTCGGCTCGGCCCATTGCAGAAAATCAAAAAGCAGATCACACGAATTTCATTCGAGCATCCACTGTATTCAGGCGTTTTTGAAAAAAAGATTGAGAATTTCCAATATCCCGAAACATCGAGTTCGTTTGTAATTTCGGGGTCGGCTGCACCGGTACTGACCTTTGAAGATCAATCCCCATTTTTGGCTGCGGTCAGAAATCCTGCATCCACCGTCTATGTATTTGGCGCATCCCTGAACCGCGACAATACCAATTTTCAAAATTCGCCATTGATCGTGCCTACATTTTACAATATGGCACAGCAGGTTTCAAAATCGGGTGTCGTATCGTTGACCATCGGTGAAACGCGTCCGTTTCTGGTGGATGCCGAGGTCGCCAAAGATGAAATCCTGAATATCGGCAACCGTGACGTGAAATTCATTCCTGTCCAGCAGATCCTCAACAATAAAGTCAGGTTGACCTTCAATGACAATCCGCAGCAAGCAGGCAACTACGATATTTTGCGCGGGAACCAGCCGATCTGCAAAATCAGTTTTAATTATCCACGAACCGAAGGAAATCTTGATGAGATCGACCAAAATGTATTTTCAGGTTTCGACATCATCCAAAATGTTGAAACCGTTTTTGACAAATTGCAACAGGACCGGACGCAGAACGATATCTGGAAATGGTTTGTCATCCTTGCCCTGATATTCCTCATTACCGAAATATTCATTCAAAAATTCGTCAAATGAACCTGATCATCCGAAAAGCAAAAGTCGTAGATCCCGGAAGTAAATTCAACCAGAAAATCATTGACATCAAGATCGAAGGCGGAAAAATTACGGCGATGGAAAACGATCTTTCAAATGATGACCGACTTGAAGAAATTTCAATCGATGGCCTCCATGTCTCGCAGGGCTGGTTCGATTCGAGCGTGTCGCTGGGCGAGCCGGGTTTCGAAGAGCGTGAGACCATCGAAAATGGACTTAACGTCGCAGCATTAAGTGGATTTACGGATATCGCCTTACAGCCGAATTGCTTTCCCGTGACCGACAACCAATCGCAGGTAAGATTTGTGAAGTCGAAAGCCTCCGGCCATGCAGTCAACATTCATCCCGTCGGTGCGCTGACAAAAAACTCCGAAGGTATCGATCTCGCAGAGTTGTACGATATGAAAAACGCGGGCGCAATTGCTTTCGGGGATTACGACAAAAACATTTCCAACGCGAATCTGCTAAAGATCGCATTGCAGTATACGGACGACTTCGACGGATTGGTCATCGCTTTTTCGCATGATAAAGATCTCAGCGGAAACGGTGTTGCCAACGAAGGCATCAGCGCCACACGCCTTGGACTCAAAGGAATCCCGATGCTGGCCGAAGAATTGGCTGTCGCAAGAAATCTGTTCCTCTTGGAATATACAAATGGCAAAATGCACATTCCCAAGATTTCAAGCGCTAAATCAGCCGCATTGATCAGGGATGCAAAAAACAAGGGTCTGCGCGTCACTTGCAGTGTTGCCGTACATCATCTCGTGCTGACGGATGAGCAATTATCAGGTTTCGATACAAGATTCAAGGTCCGTCCGCCATTGCGCGATGAGAAAACCCGCCAGGCGTTGGTTGACGCAGTAATCGACGGAACGATCGACATGATCACATCCGATCACAATCCGATCGACATCGAGCATAAAAAAATAGAATTCGATTCGGCAAAGTACGGAACGGTCGGTCTCGAAAGTGCATTTCCGGCGCTTATGAATGTATTGCCACTGGATGTTATCATTGAAAAGCTGACGACAGGAAAATACACCTTCGGAATCGAGCGAGCAAGCCTTAGCGTCGGATCGGCCGCTTCATTAACCTTTTTTCAGCCGGAAGCCAGCCGCACTTTTGCAATGGAAGATATCTTATCGAAATCGAAAAACTCGGCATTTCTCGGAAAGACCGTTAATGGAAAAGTGCTTGGCATTTATTCAAACGGACAATTATTGATCAAATAAACAACTATGACTTTGCCCTTATATCATCTCGTACGCGAACCTAAAACACAACTTGAAAAAAATCCGGTTTTGCTGCTGTTGCATGGATACGGCAGTAATGAGGAAGACCTTTTTTCGTTCGCCCCGCAATTGCCCGATGAATATTATGTGATTTCGGTCCGTGCGCCGCACCAGCTTCCGGG
>CBDUBP010000285.1:0-3228 GCA_965365415.1 uncultured bacterium
GAAGCGTTGGCAATAACCGATTTGGATATCGGCATCTTGCCATCCGACCCGATCAAGATCAATGATTTGACAGGGATTTCGGCATTTACAAATCTTGAGAAACTTCGTGTGGTCGGACATCAAATTGCGGCCTTGGATGTTACCGCACTTACTCACCTGAAAGAACTGCTTGCATATCAGTCAGGAATATCTTCCCTGAATATTTCGGGTTTGCCCGAACTGGAATTTGTTTAGTGCCAATACAACAACATATCTTCATTGAATCTGGACGGGCTTGCATCACTTAAACGTTTGTGGTGCGGCAACAATCAAATAACATCGCTGGATCTGATTCCAGTTGAAAATCTTGAAGTACTTGTATGCGACAATAATCAACTAAACGAATTATCCGTCAATTTTCTGGTCAACCTTGGAGCGGTCGCTTGTGGTTATAATCAGATCATTTCGATTGATGTGGCGAATATGCCTTCACTGCAACATCTGGATTTGTCCGGAAATCCAGTCGGGACTATCGATATAACGCAGACAAGCGTTTCTGAAATTTTGTGTAACGAATGCCTTTATTTGAAATATGCCTTTGTAAAGAATGGCGTTGTTTCCTATAATGGTCCGGACCTGCTTGTATACGGCATGATGTTCAGTAATACGCCACTGCTCGAATTTTTCTGCATCGATGAAGGCGAGCAGGAAGCCCTTGCGACTAGTCTTTACAATCCTGAAAATGTGACCGTATCAACGACATCGTGCGAGCTTTCGATTGATGAAAACATAATGGTGAGCCATTTTCAGATGATTCCAAATCCTGTTGATGATTTTGTCGAAATTAAAAGCATTAACGATGGATATTACAGTCTGACTGATATCTCCGGAAAAACATTGTTCACGGCACGGGAATCTAATATGATGGAGGAATTTATACTTGGATTGCCATCCGGATTTTACTTTCTCGAATTGACATCGGTGAATTCATCCTTCGTAAAAAAATTCGTCAAGCAATAAAGCGGTATTTATTTTTGGCCACGGCCGGTATTTATACGTATTGCAATATATTTGCGATTAATAGTATGACAATGAATAGATTTCTATTTTTCTTATCAATTGTTTCCTGTTCGGCAAATGCCCAAATCGTAGATATTCCCGATGCGGAATTCAGGAGCCGCCTTACAGCGTTAGGTGTCGACAATAACAGCAATGGCCAGTTCGAAGTTTCCGAGGTGCAGAATGTTACGATGCTCGATCTGGATAACGATTGGACAGACGATCCGCAAATCTATAGCCTCGCCGGAATCGGGTTTTTCACAAATCTGGTCGAACTGCACGCGCAATATCATTCGATATCCTCACTTGACGTGACGATGCTCAACAATCTTGAAGTGCTTGATCTCTGGAACAACAATTTGAATTCAATAAACGTAAGCACCAATATTGCGCTGGAGGTATTTTCGTGCGGATACAACAATTTAGCAGACATTGATGTTTCAGCACTTTCAAATTTGAGATATCTCAATTGCGATGGAAACCAACTCACCGATCTAAACGTGTTGAACAACCCTCATCTGCAGTTTCTTGACGCAGGGGAAAATTTTCTAACCGGCATTGTCATCAATCATCTGCAGGAATTGCAGTTAGTCAGATTAATTGATAACCAGATTGCGTCTATTAATCTTGAAAACATTGGCAGCCTGGGTTCCTGGGGTTTACAATTCGACATTTCGAAAAATCCTATCGAGACGATCGATGCCACGCAGGGCGAAATTACACAGATCACATGTAATGATTGTCCAAATCTCAAGCATGTACTGGCCAAAAACAATATGACAGCGGTGTGCGATCCCGATATGCTTTTTTTCGGTTTTGTTTTCTGGGATAGTCCGCAACTCGAATTCATCTGCGCCGATGAATCTGATGAATGCGCACTGATGGGAACTGCGGGATTGTATCCTGATTTGGAAATTTCTTATACCGATTGCGAGTTATCTTTGAATGAGGTTGAAACTTCAGGAAAATTGACCGTCACGCCAAATCCAATCGGCGCCTTTGCACAAATTACTTCTGATGCTGATATCGCACATTTTGAGCTTTTCGACTTGTCCGGCAAATCCCTTTTTATTGAAAGCGAAAAAACTGTCGCCGAAGGAAAGCTGCAATCGCTGAAGGCGGGTTTCTATATTTTTAAGGTTAAATCCGCAACAGGCTCAAACGTCATGAAAATTTTGAAAGAGTAAATGTTGAAGCTTGCTTATCAGGCGTACGACTTGCCTATAAAACATCCGTTTACCATTTCCAGATATACCGTCACTATCCAAAAAACGGTCGTCGCATCGATTTCCGATGGTGAATTTACAGGATATGGCGAGGCGACGGCAAATCCGTATTATCATTCGACTGTTGAAAAGCTTTGTGGCAGCATTACTAGGATAATGCCCATTGTTGCCGATCTTCCTGACCTGCATCCGACGGAATTCTGGAAAGTCATTTCGCCGCATATGCAGGACGATTTTTTCGCAATGTGCGCCCTCGATATTGCGTACTGGGATTTTTATGCGCGCAGGAATTATCGAACTCTTAGAAGTTTTTGGTCGGACGGTACTGAAAAGTTTCCAATGACTTCTTATACGATAGGGCTCGATGCTATTGAAGTAATGAAGGCAAAGATCCGTGAAATGCCATGGCCGATTTACAAAGTCAAATTGGGAACCAAACGCGACATGCAGATCATTGACGAACTTCGTGGCCAGACGGACGCATTGTTTCGTGTCGACGCCAACGCATCATGGAACAGCGATGACGCGATCCGCTATTCAAATTATCTGAAACTTAATAATGTCGAATTCATCGAGCAGCCGCTTTCGGCGAATGATGTCGATGGTATGAAAAAACTCCGGAAAACATCTGCGCTGCCTTTGATCGCAGACGAAAGCTGTCAGCGGGAGGAAGACGTGTTGGCATGTGCCGATTTTTTCGATGGGATCAACATCAAACTGATGAAATGCGGCGGGATCACACCCGCGCTGAGGATGATCGAAAATGCGCGGAAACTTGGGCTTTCAGTTATGGCCGGATGCATGACGGAATCCTCCATCGGAATATCCGCGCTGGCTCAATTGGCGCCGCTGTTGGATTATCTCGACGCCGACGGTGCGATGTTGTTGGCCGGCGATACTTCACGCGGCGTTACATTTAATGACGGGAGAATTGTATTCGCCGACGGCTTTGGTTCGGGTGCTG
>CBDUBP010000286.1:0-3227 GCA_965365415.1 uncultured bacterium
CTTATTGACCTTTTCTGTTACTTCATGCGGAAGGTCGGCGGTATAATTCAGCAAATAATCACTGAAAAATATTGTTTTGCGCAGCGGTTCCTGGAGATCGTGGGCGATCAGTTTGAAAAGTTCCTGCTGCTGTTCCTTGAGCGACCTGAGTTTTCGGTATTGGGTTTCGAGGATCTTGCGGCTTTCAAGGACGTCATCTTTGGCCCTGGTCAGTTCGGCGTTAGCTTCGAGCGCATCTTCAGCTGCCTTTTTGGCTTCGAGCAACTCTTTTTCAAATTTATTGCGGTTGGAAATTTCCATTCCGCCACAGTGAATTTCGACCGAATCGGCCGAATGTTGGATTTCAACGTTTAGTAATACCGGTATTGATCCGTGGGGACTTTTGAAAGTCAGATATATTTCGCGCGCAAAATCCTGCATTCTTATCAGAGGATACAAATGGGTCTGGAAGAAAATCCTGCTTCCGATCGTGAGCAAGTCTTCAAAATGACTGCCGATGACGGCCTGCGCTTCAACCTGAAGCCTGAGCCGCATTTCCCTGTTCATCCTTGTGATTTTTCCATCGTCGGAAAACGCGAACAGGAAGCACGGAATAGCGTCGTAAACGCCTTCCCACGGATCTGTATATGTGGTTTCGCTGCTAATAAATGGTTTGATTTAGGAATTTTTGGATCAATGCGATCGTTTCATCAGGATGGCTCATATGCGGGCAGTGGCCGGTCGCCTGCATCTTTTCGAATGTGCTTCCTTTGATTTGGTTATGGATATACAACCCGACCTCATCAGGTGCGATCGCGTCATCAGAACATTGCAAAATCAGGCAGGGCATGGTCAGGTTCGACAGATCGTCGCGGTTGTCTGAGAAAAATGTGACTTCGGCAAATTTGCGTGTAATGATCGGATCGGTCGAACAGAAACTTTCCTCAAGTTCCTTTGTCAGTTCCGTACGGTCTTCATTTTTCATCACCACAGGTGCGAGGAAACTTGCCCAGCCGATATAATTATTGTCCATCACGTCCAGCAATCCTTCGAGATCTTCGCGCGAAAAACCGCCGGTATAACCCATGTCGTTCAGATAACGTGCTGACGGACCGACGAAAACCATGCACGAAAAAATATCCGGGTTCTCCAGCGCTGCCAACAGTCCGATCATCGAACTCACGCTATGGCCCACGAAAATAACCTCTTCAAGATCGAGCGCAGCACAAACTTCAAGTACATCCTGGGCATAGCCTTGAAGATTGGAATATCGATCGACATTATAAGCGCTGAGATCGGATTTTCCACAGCCGACATAATCAAAGAGAACAATCTTATAATCGTCTTCAAAAGCCGGGGTGACAAACCTCCACATGTTTTGATCGCAGCCAAATCCGTGTGCAAAAACCATGGCCTGCTGGCCTTTTCCTTTTATCGTAACATTATTGCGCTTTATGATTTCCTCTGACATTTTTTCTTTTAAAAATACTAAAATTAAAGATGGACATTTCCATTATCAGGGTAAAATAATTTACAACGCTCGTATTTCTTTATTGTATTCCCAACTTATATTTTAATGTCAGCGACTTACGAACTACAACTAAAAGCAAAAATTTGTACGGACCAACGGAGGCTTTAATCCTGTTTGGTTGCTGGTAAAGTTTTGATTTTAGCGGTATTTTGTTACCTTGTATATCTCATTTGTGCTAATTCGAATAAACTGTGTCATGAATTTCAAACCTATAGCGTACATTTTATTTTCGATTTGGACGTCATTGGTCGCAATCGGTATACTGATGGGAAGACTTTCATTTGGGAAGGGCATCGGAGATACAGTATATCTGATCTTTTTGATCATCGTGTTTTTGATCTGCACTTATATACATTTCAAAAAGGTGCTTCCCGAGAAAATCCTGAGATTCATTTTGATCGCGATTATGGTTTTGCTGACCTTAAAGCTGTCAATCTATCGCGGAATGGAAAATCCGTGGAATGGCAGTATATTTATCCAGTAAGTGCCCGCCGAAACGGACATTGTTCTTATTGCATAGTCATCCTTCGCTGTTGCTGATGGCGAATCTAATATTTATGGAAATGCTTAGATTTATTGGCCAAACTCTGGAATCAACCGATGCGAACTTTATTCACCATGTTTATTATCATGCATGGACTGCTTCATCTGCCGGCATTTTTCCGTGCTTATAATGATGAGCGGATTCCGGGAAATGAACGAGCGCGCAGAAAGGCACTCTTATGGCTAACAGCATGCCTGCTTTTTGTTGCCGCATCAATCTTATATTATCAAAACCGGCCATTTTGGTGGGTCGTTTGCCTGCTTTCAATCTTTTTATCGCAATTCCTGATCATCGGAAATTGGAAAATGACCAAAGGCGGAACGGTTATAAACTTTATCATTTTACTTTTCACGATTGCAATAGGATGCAGTGAAATTAGATTTGTCCGTGATTCCCGGGAGTTGATCATCGAAGAGTTCACGGACAAATCATGATAATGGACAATTAGTCCCGGAAATCATTCCCTGATCACTTTGATCGATTTGTGTCCGTTGATTCCCCAAACTTTTAAGATATATACTCCAGGCGACTGATCGGTTAGATCGATGGTCGCCGAATCGGAAAGCGGCTGAAATTCTTGCAGTAACCGCCCGCGAAGGTCATACAATCCCACCGAATTTATCGTCTCGCCCGCAGTGATGCTAAGGACATCCTCAACAGGGTTTGGATATACTTTCAGTCCGTTAATGCCGAATTCGTCGGTGTTGAGCAAAGTAATCGTAGTTGTTGCGGTATTTGTGGTAATCGGCGCATTAAAATCGAAGTAAATGTCGGCAAATTGCGATACCGAATTGCCAAGCACGAGGTTGTCGCGACTTCTGATCTTAAATGCCACGTGCCCGTGGCTGCCGGGCTCATCATCCTGTTCCGCAGGCAGATTAATGCCTTCGAAGATAAATTCGACCCTGTCACCTGTGATTTTGGTAATTCCCGGATGCGAAGTATTGATCAGTTCAAACGAATCGATGTCGTATTTTAATGGGTCGATGACATCGGTCACAACAACGTTCTCCGCATAAAAAGTACCCGAATTCTGGAACCTGATCAAATAGTGAAGGTATTCACCAACCATGTCGGGCGTGATCGTTTCCCCTTCGAGGCATGCGATGTCGTTAGGGTCAAACGATCCGACGACTTCCTGCTTGATCCCGAAATCATTATCGCCGGGAGTTT
>CBDUBP010000287.1:0-3213 GCA_965365415.1 uncultured bacterium
CCATCCGTTTCTCTGTCGATAACGACAAGCCAAATGTCAAAAAATACGGAATCAAAGAATCCAAGGCATCCATCATTGCAAAGGTTTATTATAAATACGATGCGGTAATTGAGGTGTCCGATAACAAGTATACCGTGACACTCAGCAATATCTTTCTCGACAACAAGGACCGCACGGAACGGGTTTCAGGCGATATTACCAAATTTATCTGCAATACGAGCAATCTGACTTTTAAGACCGACGAATACACCATGAGGTCGCTGACATTCGTCGATCGCCATTTCCTCGAAAAATACGACCTGAAGATCGAACTCGATGATTTACCGCTAAAAAAATGAGGGTACTTCTTATCATCGGTTTTTTGACTGCAAATGTCGCTTTTACACAATCGATCAATGATACCACATTTGTCAAACTGACCGACTACACCTCTGATGTCATCCTCGACATGAGGTACGCGACCGAAGATAATTTTCTTAAATCAAAAGTTTATGAATGTGGAGATTGTTATCTGAGGATGAAGACGGTAAAGCAATTGATCTCGGCGAGCAAGGCGTTTAAGGATAAGGGATTCACGATTAAGATCTATGATTGCTATCGTCCGATCGATGTCCAAAAGAAAATGTGGGGCATCGTTCCAAATCCGATTTATGTCGCCGATCCCGCAAAAGGATCGATCCATAATCGCGGCGGCGCGGTCGATATCACACTCGTGGATGGAAAAGGATTCGAGTTAGATATGGGAACGCAGTTCGACCATTTCGGCCCGGAATCCGCGCATGGTTATAAAGATATCTGCAAGGATGTTCGCAAAAACAGGAGATTCCTGCGACGCACAATGGAAAAGCATGGATTCAAGACCTTCGAATCCGAATGGTGGCATTATAATCTTGAAAATGCGTCGAAATTGCCGCTGTCCAATTTTAAGTGGATCTGCGATTAGTCCTCGAGGCAATGAAGGGTTTCGATAAAAAATCTTTCAGGCTGGTATGCTAAGCCGTCCATTTCCGACTTAATTTCGCCGCGCACCACATAGTCAAGGATTTCCGTTGAAAATTTGATCCGCATCATTGAAACGGCAGAATTCTTCAACTCTTCCATACTTCCAACAGGAAACAGGAAATAACCGCTCAGGACGCGGTTGTTGGTCCCATCTTCAGACCGCACCGTATTTCCGCAGGTTTCCGTATCCATATGCAAAAGTGTAATGATTTTGCCGTTGGCCAGCTGAAGATATAGCCTTGAATTCTTATCCAGGCAATTGGCTTTAATGAAATCCCTGCTCTTTCCGATCATCTGCATGTTTAATGTCGGCAGTCCATCCGTAAGCGCAAGTGAAAAATAGATGTAATTCGATGTGCCGGCGAAGTTGCGCTCATACATTAAGTAATTTTTCGTCGCGCGGTATGAACCCAGGGAATCATTGACTTTCACGCTGAATTCGCAAGGCTTTTGAGAGTATGTCAGTAAGGGCAGAAGTAAGAGGAGAACTCGGAGCAGCATTTTCATTATCGTATTTTGGTGCAAATTAAAACTATTTTCACGTCATTTTTGTTGGTTGTAAAGAAGCAGTATTTTTCACCGCCGTCGGCAATTTTAAGTGCTTTCCTGATTTGGTCGACCGATTCGGGAAAATTTCGCGCCGTGATATTAGCCTTACCCAGTAATCGCAACGCTTTCAATGCTTCTTTACCATATTTTAAAATTTCATTCACGTTGAAAGCGCGGCCCGGAAATTCGATCAACTCATCTGAAGTATACAAATGAGAATGCTGATGCAGTTTTCGCAACCCGAATTTCGCCGCGACTTGCCTGAATCCACCGGATTTTAATATGGCTGCATTTGGTTCATAAAGATATTTTCCGGGTAGCGAATATTGAATCACGGTTTCGTCGTCAGGAAAAAAATCGAACTCCGATCTAGTATCAGATATCAGATTGACAGTGAATATCCGCAGCCTGCCTGAAAATCCTTTTCTCAAAATCCATAACAACTCTTTTACTTCGTTCTTTACGGCAACGACATGGATTTCCGAAACACACGCTAGTTCCGCAAGGCCAGCAGTAATATCGAGCAAGGGCGCTGTTTTGATCATTATATTGTCGCTGTGTTCAAAATAGAACGATAATCGGGATGGAACTTCCGGAAGACAGTCCTTTAACATAAATACCTTGCCTTTGCTGTCTGAACGCCGAGCAGGGTCGATATAGATCCAGTCAAATCTCTCACCCGATTTTTCCAGTTTCTCATTGCCGTCACCCAAATGAAAAGTGACGTTTGCAGCCTTTAGCACAGAGAAATTGTGCTGCGCGATCGCTGACAGTTCATCATTGATCTCGCAATGCACCACTTTATCGAATCTTTTGGAAAAATAGTAATCGTCGACACCAAATCCTCCGGTCAGATCAATCAACGATCTGCCGCCGATAAGATTTGATTTATATTCTGCAGCGCATTCCGATGATGATTGTTCTATCGAAAGTTTTTGAGGATATAGAATTCCACCTGTTTTAAACCAGGTTGGCAGCTTCGTTTTAGCTTTCGACTTCGCAGCTATCTGATTGATGATCTCGCGGAAATCGATATTGGGAAAAGGACTCTTCGACAAAGCCAATTTTGCGATATCAGAACTCAGGTTTTCATTAATAAACTTCTGTACCTCAATATTTAGAATCGCGTTATCCAAATCAATTGTTGAAAATGTAATGGATGATGTTGGCGCCCATTTTCAGGGCTTTTTCGCGGACTTCAAGCGGGTCGTTATTTACCTCGGGATCTTCCCATCCGTCACCGAGATCGGTCTCATACGTATAAAGAAGTGCAAGCCTGTTGTCGATGAAGATGCCAAAAGCCTGCGGACGTTTTCCGTCATGTTCATGGATTTTTGGCAACCCGGATGGAAAAGGAAATGGTTTTTGGAAGATCTGGTGTGAGGAAGGAATTTCAACGAGGTCTATGTTCGGAAATAACTTTTTGATCTCACGTCGAATGAACTGATCCAGGCCATAATTGTCGTCGATGTGTAAAAACCCGCCAGCCGAGAGGTAATTCCGCAGATTGATGGCCTCCGCATCACTGAAAACAACATTCCCGTGACCGGTAAGATGGACGTATGGGTATGAAAAAAGGTCCGGACTTCCGGGCTCGACGGTTGACGGTTTTACTTTGATCGTCGTATTGATCGACTTATTGCAAAAGCGTATCAGGTTCGG
>CBDUBP010000288.1:0-3212 GCA_965365415.1 uncultured bacterium
TTATCGTCACAACCGATAAGGGAACACAGGTACATGCAAATTCGATCGCGATCGCGGGCGGACTCGGCTCGTTCGAGCCACGCAAGCCAACGATCGACGACATAGAATTCTACGAGGACAAAGGTGTAGAGTATTTCGTCAAGGAACCTGAACATTACAGAAACAAGCGTGTCGTCATTGCAGGCGGCGGGGATTCAGCGCTGGATTGGAGCATTTTCCTGTCGAACATTGCATCGGAAGTAACGTTGATCCATCGCCGTAACGAATTCCGCGGCGCACTGGATTCGGTCGAAAAAGTCACTGAGCTCAAGCATCAGGGAAAAATTCGTTTGATCACTCCTGCAGAAGTGGTCGGACTCAACGGAACCGAACACCTCGAATCGATCGTAATCGATGAAAATGGTGCACACCGCACGATTGAGACCGATTACCTGATACCTCTTTTTGGGCTGTCGCCAAAACTTGGACCGATCGCCAATTGGGGTCTTGAGATCGAAAAAAATGCGATCAAAGTCGACAATTCTCTCGATTACCAAACCAACATTCCCGGAATCTATGCGATCGGTGACGTCAATACATATCCGGGGAAACTCAAGCTCATCCTTTGCGGTTTCCACGAAGCGACTTTGATGTGCCAGAGCGTCTACCAGCGCATGAACCCGGGCAAAAAGTACGTGATGAAATACACGACCGTGAGCGGCGTCGACGGGTTCGACGGAACGAGGAAGGAAGCGGAAAAGGCGGTGGTTAAATCAATTGATTAATTTGAGAATTTGAAAATGTGTGAATTTGAAATTGGTAATCAAATTAATGTTCAGATCCTTCAGTTTTTTTAAATTTTCAAATCTTCAAATTTTCAAATTGTATGGATATCACAATCAACATCACTGACCGCGACGGCACAAAACATTCAGTCCAGGCACCGACCGACATGTCGATGAATATCATGGAACTTGTGCGTGCGTATGAACTTGCGCCCGAAGGAACGATAGGTATTTGCGGCGGAATGGCGATGTGTGCATCGTGCCAGTGTTACGTGCTGAACGATGTTGCGCTTCCGGAGAAAAGCGATGATGAGGAAGCGATGTTATCTGAAGCATTTAATGTGAAGCCGAACAGCCGCCTTGGCTGCCAGATCAATATTACGCCGGAGATCGACGGTTTGGAAGTCGAACTCGCTCCTGAATAGTCGCACACATTACCTTCACTTCTCAATTTGTTTTTTCGATAAAAATTCCTCTTGAGCTGAGTCGGAATGGGTTTCATTTTTCATTTTTAGTTAACTTGCTGGTTTCAAATATCTTTGGATCTGCAAAAACTGACTATGAAAAAAATTTACCTATTATTCCTGATGCAGTCGTTGTGCGCGATTTCGCAGGAAAACATTCCTTCTTCGATGTATTTTTCTGCCGATGGAAGAATTTTATTCTCAGGCGGACAAAATCCCGAAGGCCTATACGACAAGACTGTCGTCCGCGAAGTCCATCTGAATTTCTCGCAGCCGGACTATTGGACACAAATGCTCAATAATTATTGGAGCGAGACTGAAATTGCCGCTACGATGGTCGTCGATGGTGTGAGCTATCCCGATGTCGGAGTCAGGTTCAGGGGAAATACCTCATTTCTGACGATTGGTGGTGCGCACAAAAAGTCTTTTGGCGTCAATACCGAGTTTACCACGCCCGATCAGAATCTCATGGGTTATAAAAACTTAAAGTTCAACAACGGACATCAGGATCCGACCTTTATGCGCGAAGTTCTCTATTGCCGGATGGCCGCGCGGCACACTCCGATTGCAAAAGCCAATTACATCCACCTATTTCTCAATGGCGAAGACTGGGGACTTTATCCGAACATTCAGTCGGTTGACAAGACATATCTCAAAGAATGGTTTCTCAGCAATGACGGGGCGAATTTCCGCGCGACAGTCGAAGAGGTCGGCAGTGCAGGCGGAGGCTGGGGCGATGGTACCGCAGCGATGAACTACATCAGCGCGGACACCCTGGCGTATAAGGATTTTTATTCTCTGAAATCGAGCGATATTTCCTATCCGTGGCAGAAACTGGTAGACGCCTGCCAGGTTCTAAGTACGGCTTCGGCAGCGAATATGGCAGTGGTTGCGGAAAAGATCGACATCGATAAGGCACTCTGGCTGCTTGCGTGTGAGAACATTTTTGCGGATGACGACAGTTATGTGATGAAAGGCAAAATGGATTACTATGTTTATTATGAGCCGGAAACGGGGCGAACATTTCCATTGGAATACGACGGCAACTCGACTTTCCAGACTTCGGCTGCAACAAGTGCTAGTTGGGGGCCATTTAAGAATGCACCGAATTTCAATTATCCGTTGCTGAACAAGCTGCTTTCGATTCCGCAATGGAGACAGCGTTATCTTGCACACTACCGAACGATTTTGAATGAAACTTTTACAACCGAGAATGCGCATGCCATAATCGACGAAATCAATGCACAAATTGGGGCGCTTGTCGAATCCGATCCGAAGAAACTATATACTTTCGGACAATACAACGCCAGTATAAATTCACTGAAAAACTTTGTCACCAACAGACGGAATTACCTGCTTTCGAATATTGAGGTCGCCCAAATCGGACCCATGATTTCGTCTGCGCCTTTTTATAATAACTCGATGGTTGAATACGCGGAACCATTGCCGAATGAGTTGGTAAACGTCCAAGCCGCCGTCGCGTCGCAAAACGGCATCAGTAAAGTTAATTTGTATTACGCTACGGGGATTGTCGGCAACTTTTCAGTACTGCAGATGTTCGACGACGGCATGCACAACGACAATGCGGCGGGCGATGGTATCTTCGGCGGTCAGATTCCGGGCTATGCAGCGAATACAATGGTCCGCTATTATATCGAAGCTGTTGCAGCGGATAGTGCATTGTCGGCATCATATTTTCCGCCGGGTGCCGAACATGATATTTTCGTGTATAATGTACAGCAGGTCAGTGCCCCGAATGGGGTCGTGGTCAACGAAATCCTTGCCAGCAATAGCACAGGCGCAACTGATGAGGTTGGCGAATTTGAAGATTGGATAGAATTGTACAACAATAATGATTTTGCGGTTGACCTCAGTGGATTCCACCTTTCGGATAACGTTACGAATCTAGGTAAATGGCAGTTTCCGTCAGGATCCGTCATTCCGGCAAATGGCTATATGATCGTTTGGGCCGATGACGAACCCG
>CBDUBP010000289.1:0-3198 GCA_965365415.1 uncultured bacterium
AAATACGCAGTGTTCGGTGACGATCATCGGCGTTCCATATTTGTATTTCAGGACAAGCGCAGGAATTACCGGAAATCCGGCAAGGGTCAAATGTGAAATATCGGCTTTTGGAACCTCGATCGACAGCGGCATCAGGAATCTGTAGATCCAGCGCATGCCGACAGTCAGGTCGTAAATCGTAGCATTTTCGTTTTCGTTCGTAATGATTTCAGAAACATGGTAACAGAATGACTTCCATACCATCTCGCTTTTCATCGTTTTCTTATAATCGTGTTTCTGGAAGAACTTCCACATCTCGAAGATCGTTTCATCAAGTTCTTCGACATCGGTGATATCCGAATAGATGTTGGTGATAAGCCTTTCAAAAATCGGAAGGAAAACCTCGCGGATCAAATGGTTGTCCTGCTTTTCTTTCCGTGCGACGAATTTATAATACTTCTTTCCGTAGTCTATCATTTCCTGCGGCTCCAGTGGAGACCACATCGGCAGCTGCACAAGATTTTTGACGCCGGAAACGTCGTATTTTGGTTTTACTTCGAAATCGGCATTGATCGAATACAGCGAAAAATCAACATTTTTGACTTTGGTGCAGAGCATGTGTGCCCAAGTGGAAACGCCACCGCCATTGAACGGGTACGTTCCTTCCAAAATCAACAACACGTCGTAGTTTTTTTTCATAAATCCGGCTTTCGCAAAGACTAAAAGTGGCTTATCCACCTATACGAAGCAAATTTATGTCAATGGTGAGTCAGATAAAAAAAGTTCAGTCCAATGCACAAGAAACTCGATGAAATGCATATTTCATTAACTTTAATAACCGTTTGCCGATTTTTATTGCAGAATTTTATTAACAGAGCTTTAATATATTCGGAAACAGGTCTATAAGTTTCGCTCCCTGTACTTCTTGCCTATCAGAAGTGTAAGTTTTGTTTTATAATCTTCGATGAGCCATTCGCGGTAATTCTTGCTGCAATGACTTAGGCACGCTGCGTAACATTTCATCCGGTATTCGACGTCGCCTTCAAGTTCCCTTGCAAGCTGTTTTGCCTGCTGGAGGTCTTTTGCATTTTCAACACACATTTCCGAATGCTGTTCGAGCGACTTTTCAAAGACGGTTTTCAGACGCATGTTCTTTGCCATCGCGGCTTTGTACTCGGCATCTATGTCGAATTCAACGATTGCGGTCTTTGCAAATTTCTGCCTGACTTCCGGCGGCATGACATATTTGAAATACATCTCGATCTCATTGTCGTCGCGGATGCTTTCAAGATACAATTCGGGATATTTAAAAATATGCTGCCAGTCGACCGGCTCATGCCAGAGACCGAAACGGGCGGCATTGTTCCCGAGGTCGATGATGTTGAACGAATCCTTGTTTGGAAGTTTCCTCGATCCGCGGCCAATCATCTGGAAATAAAGCGTCAATGACTTTGTCGCGCGGTTCAGGATGATGCTTTCCACGGTCGGTTCATCAAAACCCGTGGTCAAAATTCCGACCGATGTCAGGATCGCATCAGGCGTTTTCTTAAACCAGTTCAGGATATCGCGGCGTTCCTCGTTGCTGCTCGTATTGTCCAGATGCCTGATCGGATAACCGGCCTCACGAAAAGTATCGTAAACGTAAAGAGATGTATTGATGCCGTTATTGAAGATCAATGTCTTTTTTCCAAGGGATTTTTCAGTATAGGCATGCAGAAGTTTCTCCTGCATGATCATATTGGAATACAGTTCTTCGGACGATTTGACGGTGTAATCACCATTGATTCCAACCTTCAGCGAAGTCAGCCCGACATCATAGGTAAACGTCGTGGCCTTTGCGAGAAAACCTTTTTCAATCAGTGATGAAATCGTATCACCAACGATCACCTCGCTGTAATTCTGGTTCATCGGAAGCCTGATGTTCGAACTTAACGGTGTGGCGGTCACACCGAGTATAAAGGAATTCTTGAACGATGCCATCAGTTTGCGAAAAGAATTGTAGTGCGCCTCATCGATGATCACGAGCCCGATATTGTCGAGATGAAGCTTCTCATCGTTGATGCGGTTCTTCAGCGTTTCGACCATCGCAACGAAACACGAATAATCGTTTTGGTCCGGCAATTCCTTGACCTTGCTGTTGATGATCTTATTCTTGACGCCAAAGCCTTTAAGCATTTGCGAAGTTTGCCCGCAAAGCTCGATTCTGTGTGTGAGGACAACGACTTTCATGTCGTGTTTTGTCAGATAACGCCTGACGATTTCGGAGAAAATAACCGTTTTCCCCCCGCCCGTCGGGAGCTGATACAACAAATGATAATTCGACGGCGCATTGTCAAGCCTTTCAAAAATAGCATCGATCGCTCCTTTCTGATAGGCATAAAGCTCCTTTCGTTCGTCTTCTTCGTAGTCGTGATCCCGGTTACGCATCTGCAATTTCTCCAATTTGCAAAAGTACTCGTAATTGAACCTTATTCGACAACTGTGGAAAACTTTAAGATTTATCAACGAAAATCGAAAAAACGACGTTCTAAAGATGTCAGTTGCGGGGTCTTTCGTACATTTGTAGACCCAAATTTACGCATAAAACTATCCGATGAAACGATCCGGTTCAGCCGATCTTCCTTTGCATTACGGACATGTTCCGCTTTGGCTCGCCGATCGTATGGGCAAGCTTGGCCTCGCGATAGTTGAGACAATTGCCGCTGAATATTCCCCTTCCGAAGTCGTTTCGCGTTTAAGCAACCCGTTCTGGTTTCAGAGCATGGGCGCCGTAATGGGAATGGACTGGCATTCGTCGGGCATTACTACATCAGTTCTCGGAGCCTTGAAAAAGACCGTCAATCCACGTTCAAAAGAATTAGGGATTTACATCTGCGGCGGCAAAGGAAAAAATTCTCGCGAAACACCCAACGAGCTTTTGAAAGTCGGCGATAAAACCGGTCTGAATGGCGAATCTTTATCAAAATTCAGCAAGCTTACCGCAAAAGTCGACAATACCGCCATCCAGGACGGATTTCAATTATATCAGCATAATTTCATTGTCAGCAGGGACGGCACATGGGCTGTGATCCAGCAGGGAATGAATCCTCGAGTCAAAACGGCTCGGCGTTATCATTGGCATTCCGAAAACCTGGAATCGTTCGTAAATGAACCGCACAATTTCATCTATGGCGAAAATCAGGGATCGATATTGAACATGACCTCCGCGCAGGCAGAGAC
>CBDUBP010000290.1:0-3164 GCA_965365415.1 uncultured bacterium
ATATCGCCTCCGTCGCTGTTCAGGAACGGGCGGATTTCCTCGAGCGCTTTTTCGACGTTAAGGGTTAGTTCTTGTGTTGTCATTATATTAATTTGAAAATTCGGAGATTTGAAAATTTGAGAATGAGCACATCTTCAAATTTTCAAATCTTCAAATTGATTCATTTGCTTTTAACTGCCGAGCACCCTGCCATCGTCGTAATTTTTATCGCTTCGGTTGGCGGAAGGCTTTCGTTGCGGCGTACGGTTTCCTCGGCTACGCGGCGTGCGATCTCTTCGAAAACCTCTGCTGTCGGTCCTTCCTGAAGGGCTGCGGGACGACCGAAATCGCCTGCTTCGCGGATCGACTGTACGATCGGCACTTCGCCAAGGAATGGCACCTTGAGATCTTCGGCAAGATTTTTCGCACCTTCGCGGCCAAAGATGTAATATTTGTTTTCGGGCAGTTCCGCAGGCGTGAAATACGCCATGTTCTCAACAATTCCCAAAACCGGAACGTTGATGCTTTCCGACATGAACATCCCGACTCCTTTTCTCGCATCGGCCAACGCTACAGCCTGCGGCGTACTGACCACAACCGCGCCCGTAATCGGCAGCGACTGCATGATCGACAAATGGATGTCGCCAGTTCCAGGAGGCAGATCGATCAGCATAAAGTCGAGTTCGCCCCAATCCGCGTCAAAGATCATCTGGTTCAATGCTTTTGATGCCATCGGTCCGCGCCAGATGACAGCCTGTCCCGGAGCAGTGAAGAATCCGATGGAAAGGATTTTGACTTCATAGCTCTCGATGGGTTTCATTTTGGATTTTCCGTCGACGTTGACCGAAAGCGGCTTTTCAGATTCGACATCGAACATGATCGGCATCGACGGACCGTAAATATCGGCATCGAGGACGCCGACATTGAAGCCCATTTTCGCAAGCGTCACCGCAAGATTGGCTGTGACCGTCGATTTTCCGACGCCGCCTTTTCCCGATGCGACTGCGATGATGTTTGAAATTCCCGGAATAGCTTTGCCTTTGATCGCTGATGCGTTTTGGGTGGGAGTCTCTACTTTAATATTGACTTTGATCTTCGCATCCGCATTGATCTTTTCGTGAATCGTTTTGATGACATCCTGTTCAGCACGTTTTCGGATGTGCATCGCGGGATTTGAAAGAGTCAGGTCGACTACGACTTCATCACCAAACGTGAGCACGTTGGTTACCGCGCCACTTTCCACCATATTTTTTCCTTCGCCCGCGACGGTGATGGTCTCGAGGGCTTTAAGGATTTCTTTGCGATCTAATTTCATTATATTTTGGGTTAGCCTTATTAAGACTAAATTCAGATTGCAAAGATAGTATATCAATTTGAAAATTTGAAGATTTGAAGATTTGAAAATGATATGGCATCACCACACAATCGCAACGGATCCAGTCAAGGGAAACTTGGATTGCAGATTGAACGAATTAGATGTTATCGTACTGCTTTTCAAACTTTCAAATTCACAAATTTCAAACTTTTAAATCTTCAAATTATTCCGGCTTCCAAAAATACTTATCCATATCCACGATCTTATTGTCGCGGACTTCGATCCCTTCGCTTTCCAAAAGCTGCTGCATGAGGTTTGTTCCCCCGAAGTGATGTTTGCCCGTCAGCAATCCATTACGGTTAACGACACGGTGTGCGGGAACATTATGCTTTTCGGAGGCATTCATCGCCCAGCCCACCATTCTAGCCGAACCGGAAGAAGCGAGAAAGTTTGCGATGGCGCCATAAGTAGTGACGCGGCCATATGGAATTCGTTTTGCGACTTCGTACACGCGTTCAAAGAATCCCGATTCAGGCATTACCAATAATATTGGATGATGTTACCCAATGTGATCAGCGAAATGATGGCCGTGACCGTTCCGATGATGTAGTTCATGTTTGCGAGGATGAATGCGGTCCGCGATTCCAATTTTTTGAAGAAGGCGATATAGCAATAAAACGCGAAGAAGGCGCCGATTCCGGAGCCAATGACAAAGGTATAGATGAATGGCAGATCGAAATAGAAAAAATTGTATGAGGCCAAAGTGACGCTGACGAAGACATAAAATGGAATTGGCAGAAAGTTCAGCGCAGCAAGCAGCATTCCGAGGAAAAACCTGCTTTTTTTGCTATGGATCCTGATTTCCTGTCCGGCGCTGATGATGCGTTTTCCGCGCCAGAAAAAATAAAACGTCAATCCGGCAAATATCCCGAAGCCAATTTCCCGCAGCAGGATGACGATCTCGGGATGGCTGTCGATGAACCTTGCAAAAACAACGGCGATAAAAGTCTGGATAAGTACAACCGATGTGGCACCGAGGGCGAACAGAAGTGCCCGCGTACGGCCTTCGTCCATTTCCATTTTTGCGGCAGTCATATTGATGAGTCCCGGCGGCGTGATCCCGGCGGATGCGGTAAGAAAACCCAGGAACAGTGGCAGCACATAACCCATCATCACCTAATTTTAAAGCGAATATAAGTGATTGGCTTGTTAATTTCCAAATATTGACTCTCGTAAAATGTCTGAATTCCAGTCACTTCCTTTGGTGCGCCTTCATTGCGGTAAATGTTGTGATTGGAGTAAAGTATCTCCTGGCCCAAACCCTGAAGCAGTCCGAGTGTGTAGCCGTGCATGAATTCACTGTCGGTCTTTAAATGCATGATCCCATCTGCGCTCAGTATTTCCTTGTAGCGCTGGAGGAAATCAGGATTGGTCATCCGATGTTTGGTGCGTTTGTACTTGATCTGCGGATCCGGAAAAGTGATCCAGATCTCATCGACTTCGCCCGGTGCGAAAATCCCGCCGATCCGCTCGATCTGCGTACGCACGAAAGCCACATTGGGCATTCCATTTTCAACGGCTGTCTTGGCACCACGCCACAATCTTGCCCCTTTGATGTCGATCCCAATGAAATTCTTTTCGGGGGAATGCTGTGCCAAACCTATCGTATATTCACCTTTTCCGCAGCCGAGTTCGAGTACGATCGGATGATCATTTTTAAAATGTTCCGACTTCCATTTTCCGCGGAGATGGAAATTGCCATTGATCGTTTCGTCCCTTGTCGGCTGGATTACGTTTGCAAAAGTTTCGTTCTCCTTAAACCGTTTTAGCTTGTTCTTGCTGCCCACTTTTATTATTTTGGCAAACTTAA
>CBDUBP010000291.1:0-3129 GCA_965365415.1 uncultured bacterium
TATCGACTTGTATCCGTTGGCATAACCATTTGTAAAGATCAGGCTGTGCTGCGCGAGCGAATCGATAAATGGCGAATAGCCTTTGTAGTTCGGTATTTCCGCATCCTTATTGAAACTTTCAATGTATTCACGGCCATAACTTTCAAGGATGAAGATCACGATATTCGGTTTCGACTCCCGATTATTTGAATATTGTTTGATCGGCATCAATTCACGTTCGACAATCTCCGGAGACACGAGCTGCAACTTTTTAAAACTGCTTTTGTTGAGCGTGCGCATGATCGCAAACGGTGTGTTGAGGACGATGTCGCCCTGTGAGATATTTGTCGTGTGCCGGGTTGCGTCAAGAAGATTGATCGGCCTTGTGCTCTTTTTGAAATCACCGCGGATCCCGCCAACACAAAGTGCCGCAATAAAAAGGAATGCGAAAATTGATGATGTGAAATAAACCACTTTCGACTGAACCGGCTCATGAATTATCCGGATTTTTTTATAAAGATGAATCCATGACCACGCCAGCAGGATAAACAACAGGAATACATGCCAGTAATTGACAAGGAAATTTGCGAAAAGCAATCCTTTGTTCGATTCGTGCTCAAGGGAATCCATGATGGCAAGCGTCGTTCGCGAAAAAGTGTATCGGTAATAGATGAAGTCGATGAAATTTGTCGCGTAAGCCAGAAGGTTTGTGACGAAATATAAAATCTTCAGGACTTTTTGATAATCAGGTTTTGTGTTGATCGTAAACGGCAATGCAGACAAAAGGATGAAAAGCGAATTGACATATAAAATTGCCGTGGTATCGAATGCGAGTCCGTGATAACACAATTTGATAAACTCACCAATTGATGCCACCTGGATCAGGTCGGAATTGTAAACAAAAAATAATATCCGCGCAATAAAGTAAAAGAGATACGCCAGTCCGATCCGGTAAAAAAGTACCTTATATTCTTGTATCCTTGGCAGTTGCGCCAACCGCTTCCTGATCATCTTTGAGGTCGATTTGGTTGCAAAACTACCATATTTTCAGCACAATGGTTAAAACTCTTGCCAATACATGGAATATTGCTAATTTGCATTACTTAACGACTCCGAATGGCCAAGATCACACGATTATTTGATTTCGCATATCATCAGCTTGAAAAGTACAATATTCCTGATTCACTGGTGACAAAGTACAATGGCCAATGGGTAAAAACATCAACGGAGGAATACGTTCGCAAGGCAAATGCGATTTCACGCGCGCTGCTGCGGCTCGGAATTAAGAAAGACGATAAGATTGCCGTAATATCGACCGCGAACCGGACCGAATGGAATATTCTCGATGTCGGCGTGCTTCAGACTGCCGCGCAGAATGTTCCGATCTATCCGACCATTTCCGAGGATGATTATGAATATATCCTTAATCATTCGGGTTCCATCTACTGCTTTGTATCGGATACGGAAGTTTTGAGAAAAGTCAACCTGATCCGGCACAAAGTTCCACATTTGATCGAAGTCTATTCGTTTGATGAAATTCCGGGATGCAAAAACTGGAAGGAACTCCTTGAATTGGGTTCGGATGAAAGCAATCAGGACGAAGTGAACCGCATCAAGGATACCATTGAGCCGAATGATCTTGCTACGATCATATATACTTCAGGAACGACAGGCAAACCAAAAGGCGTTATGCTTTCACATCACAATATCGTTTCAAACGTTTTGGGGAGCGAAAGGAAAATACCGTTCGATGCAGGAAAAACGCGTGCGCTGAGTTTTTTGCCGGTTTGCCACATTTTCGAGCGGATGGTTCTCTATCTCTACCAATTCTACGGCGTATCGGTTTATTTTGCCGAATCGATTGAAAAACTCGGAGATAATATCAAGGAAACAAATCCGAATGTCATCACCGCCGTCCCGCGGCTTTTGGAAAAAGTCTACGACAAGATCATTGCCAAAGGAATCACGCTGACCGGCATCAAGAAAAAGCTCTTCTTTTGGGCGGTCGATCTGGGGCTCAAATATGAACCATATGGAAAAAACGGATGGTGGTATGAATTCCGCCTTTCAATCGCGAGAAAATTGATTTTTAGCAAATGGAAGGAAGGAATGGGCGGACGATTGAACCTGATCGTGTCGGGAAGCGCGGCATTGCAGCCACGGCTGACGAGAGTCTTTGCTGCCGCTCAAATGCCGGTCGTGGAAGGATACGGGTTAACTGAAACTTCTCCTGTCATCGCGGTAAACGACATGCGGAATTACGGTTTTAAAATCGGTACGGTTGGTAAAGTCATTGAGGATGTCGAGGTCAAAATCGCAGCCGATGGCGAGATCCTCTGCAAAGGCCCGAACGTCATGCTTGGATATTATAAGGATCCTGAAAAAACTGCGGAAGCGATTGTCGACGGATATTTTCACACAGGCGATATCGGTGAATTCGACAATGAAGGTTTTTTAAAGATCACCGACCGCAAGAAAGAAATGTTCAAAACCTCGGGCGGGAAATACATTGCGCCGCAGTTAATTGAAAACGCGATGAAGCAATCGCGGTTCATCGAGCAGATCATGGTCGTCGGCGACGGCGAGAAGATGCCCGCCGCATTCATTCAGCCGAATTTTGAATTCGTACGCGAATGGGCAAGGCTGCATCATCTGGACGTGGGTCAGACACCTCACGAAATCTGCAATAACGAAGCAGTTAAAAAACGTATCGATGAGGAAGTCGCGAGGCTCAACGAAAAGTTCGGCAACTGGGAACGAATCAAGCGATTCGAACTTACGCCCGAGACCTGGTCTATTGAAGCCGGCCACCTGACGCCCACCATGAAACTCAAGAGAAAGGTCGTAAGGGAGATCTACCAGGGACTTTACGATAAGATTTACCGTTAGGAAAATGTCTTTCAATTTTGACGGAAATTGTTTACAACTCTGTTAGTTACTTACTAAACAATTGTTAAAACGCAGGATTTAATTGGCTAGTTTTACTCTAAACCAATTAAAACCAATACTTTATGAAAACAAAGAATTT
Source organism: uncultured bacterium (assembly GCA_965365415.1). GTDB lineage: Bacteria > Bacteroidota > Bacteroidia > Flavobacteriales > Flavobacteriaceae > Flavobacterium. The sequence goes on from CBDUBP010000291.1 coordinate 3,008, forward strand.
CGTCGTTGCAGGAATTGCAGGCGGTATTACGGATTTTCTATTAGGATGGCTATTCTACGGAATGCTTTTTATGGATTACTTTGGGGCTGGCGAGCCGGATTTGGCTTTGATTTTCATGGGCT
>CBDUBP010000292.1:0-3099 GCA_965365415.1 uncultured bacterium
TTGGGGCTATTTTCTCGGATTTAATTCATACGATTACAAAATCGATTACAAAACCCCGCAGGAAGAAGTGCTGACGGAAACAACAACAGGTTTTAACGTCGGACTCGTCGGGAATCTTCGGCTTCAGGAATATGTCGATCTGCGTTTTGAGCCCGGACTATATTATACGCAGCGAAATCTTCAATACCCGGGATTCACGAATGAATTGGATGCCTTGCGTGAAGTCCGATCAACATACATCCACTTCCCGCTATTGCTGAAATTTTCGTCTCTCAGGACGGGAAACGTCAGGCCATATCTCGTCGGCGGTCTATCTACCACACTAAACCTGTCAAGCAATTCCAAGACGCCCGACGATAATTCGGAGCGCCGTTTCCGCGTCAAACCGTGGACGAACAATTGGGAAGTTGGCTTTGGAATTGACCTTTACTTTGAATACTTCAAATTCTCACCATCGATCCGCGGCGTATTTGGTATCGGCGATGAGCTGATCCGCGACAATGATCCGGCGAGCCCGTGGACAGGCAACATCGAATCATTGAAAACTCGGGCGGTTTTGGTAAATTTTACTTTCCATTAATCACCTAGCATTTGGATTTCTTGCCAAAGATTAGTACTTGGTTTTTTTTTCGAAGCGAGCTGCAGATCTATTTCTCATTTACAATTGTTAACAAATGATGCGGGAAAACCACATTACAAGTTGAGCATCATTCCGTAGGGACACAACCAGCCCCTCCCCATGTCTAAATTTAACCAACGCACGGTTCATTGCTTACGGCAAAACCGCGTCAAATGCTAAATTATGTTTCGGGATATTGCCAAAGCGATTATTTTTTGAGCGTTACCCCGCAAGTCGGGCTTTCCGCAGTGCGCGCCACTTTGCTTTACCCGAGGCTGCAAGCCGACTGACCGTAGGTAATCCCTACGGCAAGCATGGATGGTAATAAGTAATTAATCGGGTGCCTGCTCTTTGCTATTTTCTCCTGCGAAATTCACTCAATACAATCGCTGCTGCGGTACCAACATTTAAACTTTCAGTTTTTTCACCAAACCGCGGGATCGTTATCCTGTTTTTGATCAGCTTTGAAATACTTTCTGAAATTCCGTTGGACTCATTTCCTAAAACGATCATGCCATCTTTCGGCAAATCGGCGTCGTAGATATTCTCGCCATGCATAAAAGCTCCAAACATAGGAAGTTTGGTCGCCGCCAGATATTGCGCAAGATTGCAATAATGAAGTTCAACTCTCGCGAGCGAACCCATCGTCGCCTGGACGACCTTCGGATTGTACACATCGACGGTTTCTTCGGAACATATCAGCTGTTTGACGCCAAACCAGTCGCAGAGACGAATGATTGTTCCGAGATTCCCCGGATCGCGGATGTCATCAAGCGCAACGATCAGCCCTGACGGAGCAGGCGGCAGATTTTCGGGAATCCGGAACACTGCAAGACAGCCCGCCGGTGTGGTCAGTGCACTGATCTTTTTTAGATCGGTTTCAGAAATAGGCGTTGACTGATGATGATCGAAATTACAATCTTCAGCCCCCGTCGAGTATAATTCGACCAGTTCAAAATCGGAAGCCAAAAGTTCGCCTATCACTTTCGGTCCTTCGGCTGTGAAAAGCCCAAATTCCCTGCGATATTTTTTTTGCTGAAGGCTAGCAATGCGCTTTATTTGGCTTTTGCCAATCATTGAAATAATGTACTTTTGGGCTAATTGAAACGACTTTGAGAAACCTGACCGCAAAAATATCATTATTTATCCTAACGGGAATAATAATATCAGCATGCAACGCGGTCAAACGGGTTCCCGAGAACCGTCATCTGCTGACAAAGAATGAGGTCGTTGTCAATGGTGAGGACGAAAAAAACGAAGACGTCACTTCGCAGATCTATCAAAAACCAAACAGTGCGATCCTTGGGTACCGTTTACGACTGAACCTCTACAATCTCGCCAAGAAAAATCCTGATTCGTCCTACCGCGCCAGGTTTTATCGCAAACCCGGCAAATACGAGCGTCTGGCAAAAATACTTTCGAAAAAACAGGTTAATCGACTTGGACGTTCCTTTTGGTATTTTGGAATTCACAATTTCCTCAAAAAATCAGGCGAAGCGCCGGTCATCGTTGATACGCTGAGCGCGAAAAAATCGGCAAACCGACTTCGTGCATATTATTTTAATCAGGGTTATTTCGATGCGAAGACCTCGTTTAAAGTCGACACGGCCGGGCACAAAAAAGCAAAAATCACATATGACGTCCAGACCGAGCAGCCTTACATCATCGATTCAATTTATTCGACCATTTCAAGCCCGGTGCTGGATTCTATCTATCATGCGAATAAAGCCGATACGCACATCAAGAGCGGAAAACGGTACAAGACAGAAGATTTCGACAATGAAAAGAACCGCCTGACGACGAACTTCAGGAACCGAGGCGTTTATTTTTTCCAGCAGAATTACGTCAAATTCAACATCGATACGATCGGGATCAAAGGCAACAAAGCCAATGTAAACCTGATCATCGACGATTACAATTACCGCGATGGAGATACGATCCGGACGATGCCCTTCAAGATCTATAAGATCAGTGAGGTCAACATCTATACGAGCAATCCATCCGACAAGACCTTTGAAAGCAAGCCCACCGATTCAACGACCTACAATAATTTCAATCTGTACAGCAACGGGAAACTAAGATATAAACCCAAGGCGATTACAGATGCGGTTTTTATCACGAAAGACGGGACTTTCGCCGATTACAAGACGACGCTCACCTCACGATACCTGAGCAATCTTCGCGTTTTCAATTACCCGACCATTTCGTACGCAGTCGATTCAACCGGAAACGGACTGGTCGCAAACATCTACCTTGTTTCCCAGCCAAAATACCGATTTGGCGCCGGTATCGATTTTACGCATTCGAACATTCAGGATTTCGGGATTGCGGGAAATGCGTCGGTGACGATACGGAATGTGTTCAATGGCGCGGAGACATTTGACATCACAAGCCGCGGGAGTATTGGATCATCAAAATACTTTGCAAATCCGGATGATAATTTTTTCAATGTCCTTGAATATGGTATCGACACGAAACTG
>CBDUBP010000293.1:0-3078 GCA_965365415.1 uncultured bacterium
ATTTCGACACATGTCTATTCGGATATCTTCTCACGTTACCTGCGCGAATTGGGATACGATGCGCGAACCGAGCAGACCCAATACGAAGGTGAAACTGCGGAAATGGCTGCAAGCGAAACGGAAGCAAAAGCTGAAACCGAAACGCCATGAAGAATTTCGCCGAATTGATCAAAGCGCTCGACAGCTCAAACAAGACATCGGTGAAAGTTGATGCGCTGACAAGCTATTTTCAAACTACAGGCGATAAGGATAAAGTCTGGACCATTGCACTTCTTTCACACCGCCGCCCGCCGCGTCCAGTCAACACGACCTTGTTACGACTTTGGGCTAATGAATTGGCCCAAATTCCACTTTGGCTCTTCGAAGAATCATATCATATCGTTGGCGATCTTGCCGAAACCATTGCGCTTATCATTCCCGCGTCGGACAATCATAGCGAGAAAACGCTGACAGAATTCGTAAACGAGATCATCGCGCTCAAGCGAAAAACCGATGACGAAAAACGCGAATACCTTCATGAAAACTGGCTCACGCTGAATTATTACGAACGGTTCGTTTTTACCAAACTCATCACCGGAAGTTTCCGCATCGGTGTCAGCCAAAAACTGATGACGCGTGCACTGTCAAAGGCCTCCGGAATTGAAGAAGACCTCCTTGCTTACCGGCTGATGGGCGACTGGAATCCGTCAACCATTACTTATCAGCAGCTAATTCTCGATGAAAAAAAGCAGGATTTCCTGTCGCGTCCATATCCGTTTTATCTGGCATATGCACTTGAAGGCGAACTGTCCGATCTTGGCGATTGTAAAGATTGGAGCGCCGAACACAAATGGGATGGAATCCGTTCCCAAACCATCATTCGCGATGGACGGATCTACGTTTGGAGCCGTGGCGAGGAATTGGTAACCGATAAATATCCTGAATTCGAAAAGTTTATTGGAATCATTCCCGACGGAACTGTTATCGATGGCGAAATCCTTCCGTATATTGATGGAAAGATTGGAAGTTTCAATGATCTGCAGACACGCATCGGTCGCAAGAACGTTTCAGCGTCGATATTAAAATCGACTCCCGTCATCATCAAAGCCTATGATGTTCTGGAATGGAATGGGGAAGACATCCGGGAAAAATCTTATCAAGAACGGCGACAAGTACTTGAGGAGTTGGTCGAAAAGGTTCAGGATTATCAATTGCCGCTGCATTTATCGGAACGGATCACATTTAACTGCTGGGACGATGCGACACTCGAACGCGAACGATCCCGCATACTCAATAGCGAAGGGCTGATGCTGAAAAAGAAAGATTCTCCTTATCTCGTCGGACGCAAAAAGGGCGATTGGTGGAAATGGAAAGTCGACCCGTTATCAATCGACGCTGTATTGACTTACGCGATGCGCGGCCACGGTCGGCGGTCAAACCTGTTCACCGATTATACATTCGCACTCTGGCAGGATAACGGAAATGGCGAACGCGAACTGGTAACTTTTGCAAAAGCCTATTCAGGACTGACAGATGCTGAGTTCCGTATGGTCGACGACTGGATTAAAAAAAATACGCTTGAACGATTTGGTCCTGTGCGAAGTGTAACGCCGAAACTCGTTTTCGAAATCGGTTTTGAAGGGATTGCATTTTCGAAGCGTCATAAAAGCGGGATCGCCACACGTTTTCCTAGAATCCTGCGCTGGCGTCATGATAAAAAGATCGACGAAGCCAACTCGATCGACGACCTAAAATGCCTGATCCACTAATGAACCGAAAAGAATTATTCGATCTCGCCGAAAACTGGTTCCGACAACAGGGTTGGGAAGCCTTTCCATTCCAGCGCCAGACTTGGACCGCATTTATGCAGGGAAAACACGGTTTGTTAAATGCACCGACAGGAAGCGGAAAAACCTATGCGCTTTGGATTCCAGTCATTCTCGAATACATCCAAAAAAGTGAAGGAAAAAAAATGCCGTCGGGACTGAAAGCGATCTGGATCACGCCGCTCCGTGCATTGTCGGTCGAAATAAAGCAGGCTGCCGAACGAGTCATTACAGATTTTAAACTGCCGATGACAGTCGGAATCCGATCAGGCGACACATCAGCTTCCGAACGTGCAAAGCAAAAAGGAAGCATGCCCGATCTTTTGATTACAACACCCGAAAGCCTCCAGCTTTTGCTTGCGACCAAAGGCTACGATAAAATCTTCAAGAACTGCAATGCGATCGTCATCGACGAGTGGCACGAACTGCTAGGAACAAAACGAGGCGTCCAAACCGAACTTGCGCTGTCGCGGCTAAAAGCGATTTCACCATCGATGCGGATCTGGGGAATTTCAGCAACGATCGGCAATCTTCAGCAGGCCAGGGAAGTGCTGCTCGGACCGGACTCTGAAGCCTATCGAAATTCTGTTATGATCAAAGCAAATCTCGATAAGAAGATCAAGGTAATTTCGATCATTCCCGAAGAGATGGAAGCCTATCCGTGGCGCGGCCATCTCGGTTTGCACCTGATCGACGAGGTCGCACCCATTATCCGCGCAAGCAAAACGACATTGATCTTTACAAATGTCCGATCGGCATGTGAGATCTGGTTCCAGCGCATTTTGGAACGTTATCCCGAATTCGCGGGAGAAATGGCGATGCACCACGGCAGTATCGAAAAGGAAACGCGGCTGTGGGTTGAGCAGGCGATTCGCGACGAAAGACTGAAAGTCGTTGTTTGTACCTCAAGCCTTGATCTGGGTGTCGATTTTGCACCTGTCGAAACCATCATCCAGGTTGGCGGCCCGAAAGGAGTTGCGCGATTTTTACAGCGTGCGGGAAGAAGCAAGCATCGGCCCGGTGAGGAAAGTGTCATTTATTTTCTGGCCACGCATGCAATCGAACTGATCGAAGCATCGGCATTGAAGAAAGCTGCTAAAAATACGGTAGTTGAAGACCGGACGCCTTACCTTAACAGTTGGGATGTGCTCGTTCAATATCTGAATTCGCTGGCAGTCTCCGACGGTTTTATTCCAGACGAAATTTTTAATGAAGTCCGAAAGACATTTTGCTTCCAGGCCATGACGAAGGAAAACTGGAATTGGCTTTTGAA
>CBDUBP010000294.1:0-3067 GCA_965365415.1 uncultured bacterium
CGAATGAATTCAGGCTCAGGAGAACGAAGCACCGGCATGGGCGGATACGGAACAGACGCAGAAGGTACCATGCGCGCGGGTACTGAAAACGATGATGAATCTCAAATGGGCAAAAACGCAAGAAGCGGTATGGACAGCGATATGGAGAATAATGATCGCAGGCGCCGCGACGATTCCGACAGCCGTTCAGGCATGACCGGAAATGAACTTTAAAGAATTTACTCCGAAAACAATTACTTACTTATTTAAAGCGAAAAAGCAGTCAATCCGACTGCTTTTGTTTTTCTAACATTCCCATATCAATCATTGGCACTTATGACAACCGTGCCTTTTGGCCGCAAAGTGTTGGCAACCGGAAGCTGTATCGGTTCACCGGGTTCGCTCAGCATTCCATCCTCTGCAATCTCAAGCACATGCAAATAATTAAAATTGCCAATGCTGAAATCGGGATTGGTATGTTGTGAAACTACGAACATTCGGTTTCCATCGGTTGAAATATGGTGCGAAAATGCCTCACTCGTCTTAAATGGCAATCCGCCCGGGCCTGTATAATCCGGACCTGATTGTTTCAGCTGCAAAACCTGCATGGAGGTAGGCGCTGCCGCATTCGACGTATTATAAACCTGAACGGTATTGTCGCCTGAATTCAATACATACATCCTGTCGCCAGAAGAGTTAGTTCGAATCCAGCATGCGGCTTTTCCTGCATTAACCGTTGTCGCAAGATCAAGTGCGCCGGTACTTTGATTGATATTAAAAACACCGACTTTCGCCTGCATCGGCATTCCAACATATAATATATAGGCACTCGGATGCTGCCACAAACCGAGCGCACCATTATCAGGCGGCATCGGACCTAATGGAAGCATATATGGTGTACCTGCCACAGGAGTCAGCATTCCATTATCCTCAATCACGAAAGAACGCAAAGTGCCTACCGGCGTTGGCAATACTGCTCCAAGGAAGTCGGTTCCGAAAAGATAATCCCCGTCACGGGAAACAAGTCCGTTAGAAGGTGAAGATCCCGGCGTCGTTTCAACTGTTGAATTTGCAACAGGAGTTAGCTGGCCTGATCCGTCGATGCTGAATACCGTATAATTTGGTGCTGTAGTAGTCGGACTCAACGGATTCTGGCTTTTGTTTACTACAAATACGCGATTTCCGCGCACGTCGATGCTGACAGGTGTTTCTCCGCCGGAAGGAAATGGCGATCCCGAAACATGCGACAATGAGCCGTCATCAGCTATGTCGAATACTGCAATGGTGTTGGTTCCCGAATTTACGGCAAGCAGAAAATTACCATCCGCAGAAAGCCTTAACTCATAGTCTGAATCGTTGGGTCCGAGTATTTGCGCAGGATTACCTACACCTGAACCATTGGTCATAAAAGGGCTGCCGTCCAGTTCGCTGAGCGTGCCGTCATCTCCAACACGATATGCAATCACGCCGTTCTGGTTGCCGTTAAAGTTGTTGGTTTGGATATAGAGGACATCATAAGAGTCCCCACCATTGTTTCCGTCGTTGTCATCGTCGCAGGCCGGAAACAATACCACCCCAAAAATGATACAGAATAAATAAATCTTTTTCATAACGCATTTAATTGATTATTCAATTAAAATTCGCGCTTCAACTGAAAGTTTACATTACAATATTCCGAATTTATTTTTAATGATTTCCATTTATAAAACACCTAAAATCAGCTTATTACATCATCGGGAACCCGCCTTTTTCAATCTGATCTTATCGAAAATGCCGGTCGAAAGTCTCAAACGATTCCTTGATCGAAATTACGATGAGGTTCGCCTCCTGGGCATTGTTCGCCTGCTCGAGATCCGAAACAAGTTTTAAATGCGGATGAAGCCATTTGTGAAGTTCATCATGGCCTTTTCCGTCCATCTTGCAGCTTTTGATCAATTGGTTGTTTTGTGTCTGTAAATCCCCGGCAAGGGTATAATAATCAGTTGAATTGTTTTGAAGGTAACTGTTTGTCATCGCCTTTGATTTTTCGATAAAAGGCTTCATCTCATCATTGATCGACCATTTCTGGCCTTTGTTCAATTCAATTGCTGAATGATGTTGATCCTGTCCGGATTCGTGGCTGAAATCTTTTAAACCATCGTTACAGCCGACTATTGCAAATCCGATTAGCAGCGCACATATTTTCTTCATCTTGATTGATTTTATTTGATTCAAAAATAGGGTTCCTACAACTGACGAAGTATGATTTATATCATAGTCCGACATTTATCAAGAAAAATTCAGCAGATTGCAACTATAGACCTTTATAGGGTTACCTTTTGATGAACCTTCCGGTCCAGATTCCCGCCGTGGTCTCGATCTTGACGATGTAAACACCCGACGGATATGCGTTTACCATGAGACTGTAGTCGAGCGTATTTTCTATCTGCGCGCCGAGTATATTAAAAATATTGATGCCCACTACCTCGATGTCTCCGGGAATTTCGAATGAAATATGATCTCCTGCGGGATTTGGAAATAGTGCAATCTTCCGCAGTTCGTTTTCGTGAATCGACATGCATGGTTCAACAACCAGATTTAGCGCCGTGGTGACCGTGATTCCGCATTCATTCTGCATCTGGCACGAATAAACGCCACTGTCGGCGACGGTGAGCTGTGTCAGTGTCAATATCCCGGTCGATTGTGCCGGAAGTTCGATTCCGTCTTTTGTCCACACGAACGTGTCCGCATTTGTATTTTGAACATCAAAAGCAAAATCCGTTTCCGTGCACAAATTATAGGTGTCGGCAGTAAAACGGCTATATGAAGGTTTCCTGCAGATCTCAATCAGGTCGCCGCTTTCATTTGGATAAAATCCGACAAGTTCGGAGTACAGCGGCGTTACAGCCGATGCCGACTCATCAAACCTGAATAAGCCGCCTGCATGAATGCCATAGAACATACCGTCTGAAGCACGTAACAGGCTGCCGCGAGGCGTTTGACCTGAAGCGAAAATGTTTGGTGATGAATCGCTGAAATAATACAGGATTTCCAGCTGGCCCGTTACGGGATCAAATCTGTAAATGGTTCCTTTGACAACGTTTAAAGG
>CBDUBP010000295.1:0-3058 GCA_965365415.1 uncultured bacterium
AGAGCGCGTTCGTCTGCCCGGATCAGTATTCAAAAGTTCCGAATTCGCTTTTGATCGTCAGTTTTTTGCGATCTGAAGATTCCACATGCCCGACGATCTTCGCATCGATTTGAAAAGACCTGGAAATATTGATGATGTCCTGCGCGATGTTTTCCGGCACGTACAATTCCATCCGATGCCCGCAATTGAACACCTGGTACATTTCCTTCCACTCTGTTTTCGATTGCTCCCGGATCAGTTTAAAAAGTGGCGGAACCTCAAATAGGCTGTTTTTGACGATATGCAGCCCCTCTACAAAATGCAGGATTTTGGTTTGCCCGCCGCCGCTGCAGTGCACCATGCCATGGATGTCGGCCGGCGTGTATTTTTCGAGGATTTTTTTGATGACGGGTGCATACGTCCGCGTTGGCGACAGCACTAATTTCCCGGCGTCAAGTGGTGAATCTTCGACGGTGTCGGTAAGTTTCATTTTGCCTGAATATACGAGCTCTTCGGGAACTGCGGCGTCGAAACTTTCAGGATACTTTTGGGCCAGCGACTTGTCGAATACATCATGCCGCGCGGAAGTCAGCCCGTTGCTTCCCATGCCTCCGTTATATTGCGTTTCATAAATCGACCGGCCGAATGATGCGAGTCCGACGATCACGTCGCCGGCATTGATATTCGCATTGTCGATCACGTCGCTGCGTTTCAATCGTGCGGTAACGGTCGAATCGACGATGATCGTCCGAACCAGGTCGCCCACATCGGCTGTTTCGCCACCCGTAGAATGTATGTTTACGCCGTGGTTTCGCAGTTCTTCGATGAGTTCTTCGGTGCCGCTGATGATGGCGGAGATGACTTCACCCGGAATCAGGTTCTTGTTGCGGCCGATGGTTGAGGATAGTAGAATGTTATCGGTCGCGCCAACGCACAGCAGGTCGTCGATATTCATCACGAGTGCGTCCTGGGCGATTCCTTTCCAGACAGAAATGTCACCGGTCTCTTTCCAATACATGTATGCGAGCGAGGATTTGGTTCCGGCGCCGTCGGCATGCATGATGATGCAATATGCTTCGTCGTTGGTCAGATAGTCGGGGATGATCTTACAGAAAGCCTTTGGGAAAAGTCCTTTATCGATATTTTTGATTGCGTTGTGAACGTCTTCTTTAGAAGCGGAGACGCCGCGCTGAGCATAACGTTTGCCGGAATCAGGAGCCATGTTGTGTGTTTGCGCAAAGATAAGTACAACAATTGACAATTGATAATTGGCAATTGGAAGTATTTCAGTTGACGGTTTACGGTTTACAGTTGTTTGTGGGGAATATTAAACCGCGAACTTCAATTGGAAAAATCCGGACTGTAAGCTGTTAACTGTAAACTTTGAACGCTCTAAACCTCTAAACTTTTAAACCATAAACTGTTAACTGCAAACCGTAAACTGTCAACTTTTAACTCCTAAACTCACGCAAACTGGTCACCCGAAAATTGCTGCTGCTTCCAAAAGGAAAACAGCGGAGTCGGCCTGAAATTGATGCTGATCACGGGTATGCGTTTTTTGGGTATGTGGGTCTTATTGATCAGGATGTTGCGCAGCATTGTAACGTATCGGTCTTCAACGTCGTTGGCCTTCAAGTCGACAACTTCGCCAAGATGTGAATTAATATAATCGTAAACATCGTAAAAACACCTTTTGAATTTACTGCATTTGAACTGTTTCACGATGTGCGTCGTGCCGTCTTCGTAGGCTTCTGCAAGCCACGCCTCGTTAAGATATTCGGCACTGAACAAGATGTATGGCCGTACCTGGCCGCGAACTTTTATAGAAAGGTTGATGTATCCCATAGCAATTGATTTTGGTTAAGGCAAAGATATTTTCAACCTGTGGAATGTGCTTTACATCGAAATTCTATTTGTTATATGATTTTGGGATAAGAAAAATCTTCTTAGTGCGAATTAGCCTCTTTCAATTACCGACGACCATGATCTCGACACGCCGGTTGGCTTCCATTTCGGATTCGGATTTTTCGGGAATCGGATAAAGTGGCCGGGAGACGCCGAATCCTTTATATGTCAGCCGCTTACGATTGATTTTGTTTCGGACCAGAAAATTATAAATTGCCCGTGCGCGTGAAGTCGACACATCATTAATATCGTTGACCGGCTGGCAGCAAATATGGCCCTGAACCTCGATCTTCAAATTGGGATTCTCCTCGAGCACGCATAAAAGGTCGTACAATACAGGACGCGATTTCGGGAGTATTGTTGCTGAATTGTTATGGAAATTGATGTTTTCCAGTTTGATCTTATCGCCAATTTTAGCGGATTTTACCTGTTCGGCAAGTGTTTTTGTAACGGGTTTTACAGGTGGCGGTGCGATCTCGTTGAAAATGATCAGCACTTTCCGGTTCTCTGACTGCACATCGGATTGGGTAAAATCTTCGCCAAAACCTTTCTTTTCGTAGTCTTTCCTGATGCGGATGTTTTTTGACCTCAGGTAGTCGTACACCGATGCCACGCGTTTAAGCGACAGCGTATCATTGTATGAATTTGATCCAACCCAGTCGCAAAAGCCATAGATCTTCGAAACTTCCACATCTTTTCCCTGTGCGATGTAATCGTTGATCGTTCTGCGGGCGTCGTCGGTAAGGTCGTGCCGATTGAATTCAAAAAAAACCTCCACTTTGCCGCTGCCCGGTTCTTGCTGGGCATGCAGCGCGATAGAAGCCATGAAAATGAATAGCAGTCTTATCATTGCTGATTATCTACGATCAGGATTTCAACCCTGCGATTTGCCGCGCGCTCGGCCTCATTCTTTTCAGGGATCGGATAGATAGGCTGTGTGCTGCCGAATCCTTTGTATGACAGTCGCGATTTGTCGATCTGATTTCCGACCAGAAAATTATGGATCGCTTTTGCACGCTGCGTCGACAGATCGAGCCTGTCATTGGGCATGCAGCACAGGTGGCCCTGGATGTCAATCTTTAGGTTCGGGTTGTCCTGCATGACGATCAGCAGCTCGTATAGCTTTCCACGCGATTCAGGCACTATTGCAAATGTATTGATCCTGAAATTAAGG
>CBDUBP010000296.1:0-3041 GCA_965365415.1 uncultured bacterium
GAAAGACTTCTTCCCCATTCAACTGCAAATTCGATTCGTTCCTGATGATTCCCGGCGAGATCATTTTCTCCACATACTGTTCTTCAGTGTATGGCTGGCGGCAATGGCCTCCGGGAATGATGATGTGCTCACTTCCCGATCCATCGCTTCCCAGAATGAATTGCCATTCAGGCGCGCCGCCTTTCCATTCGATTGCTGTCGCCGAACCCGCATCGCCAAACAGCGGATACGTACTTTTATCTTTTGGATTCACCGTAAAACTCGATGTGTCGCCGGCTAGCAATAATCCGCGCTTGATCTGTCCCGAAGAAATAAATGCTGCCATCATCGACAGTCCGTAGACGTAGCCCGAACATCCAAGCGGCACGTCCATGCAGATGCACGAATCGGGCAAACCGAGCCTGTCCTGCAAAATGATCGATGTGGATGGAAGGATATAATCGCGCGACTGCGAGACGAAGATCAAGAGCTCAACCGATTCTTTCTCCCATTGCAACTTTTCCAAAAGCTGTTCGGCGGCTTCAAAGCAAAGATCCGAACAAAGCTGCCCCGTTGATTTCCGACGGTTTTCAACCCCGGTCATTTTGATGAAAAGCTGCTTTTCCTGTTCGGTTGGAAATGGATAATCCTGATTGGATTCGCTGTTTTTCGGAACTGCGACCGCGAGTCCTGCAAGATTGAGATTGCTATAGGAAAGGAATGCCATTACTCAAATTGAATAATATTATACAAATCCCGGACGGTGCTGCACTTTTTCATTTGTTCGACATTGACCGATACCTCAAATTCGGTTTCAAGCAATGCCATGATCAGCAGCGCATTCATAGAGTTCCATCCGTCGGTATCCTTATAGTTCGTGTCGGGCGTGATCGTGTCGGCATCCAGTCCCTGTATATTTTCGGTCAGCAGGAACATGAATTGTTCAATAGTGGGTTTCATAAAATCTGTTGGCAAGTAAAATGAGTTGGCAAAAATACATTTATTAATGTAACAATATAGAAATGTATCAATTTAGACATGCATGTATCTGACGTTTTCGTACTCGCGGAAAACAAAGTCAGCGAACCAAAGTTTTACCGTTCGGCATCATAAAAAAACTTTACTTTGGCGCTTTAGAATTCAGATGAAGATTCCGTTTAACCGCATATTCACCACGGGTGATGAATTAGAAAACATCAAAGAAGCAATAGCTGCGGGCAGGCTTGCCGGAAATGGCAACTTTACCGAAAGATGCATCCGTTTTGTTCAGGAAAAAGATGGATTTCCTCATGCATTCCTCACCAGCTCATGCACTGCCGCACTTGAGATGGCGGCAATTTTAACCGATGTAGGTCCGGGCGACGAGGTCATCATGCCTTCATATACTTATCCCGGAACGGCGAACGCTTTTATCCTTCGCGGCGCCGACGTTGTATTTGCGGATTCGATGCACGACCATCCGAATATCGACCCGAATTCAATCAGATCATTGCTTTCACCGAGGACAAAAGCCATTGTTGCCGTGCACTATGGAGGTGTTTCATGCGATATGAATGCGATCATGGAAATTGCAGATGAACATGGTCTTTTTATCATTGAAGATGCAGCGCAGGCCATCGACGGATATTATAAAAGAAGCGACGGAACGCGAATAGCGCTGGGACGCATCGGGCATTTTGGGGCATTCAGCTTCCATCAGACCAAGAACATCACTTCCGGGGAAGGCGGAATGCTTGTGGTGAATGACTCCCGATTGGCCGAACGCGCGGAGATCATCCTTCAGAATGGCACGAACAAATCGGCATTTTCACGCGGCGAAGCAACGAAATATCTCTGGATGGATAAAGGCTCGTCGTTTCTTCCATCCGAACTGACAGCCGCTTTTCTCTACGCACAGCTTTGCAGGCTGGATGAGATCCAGTCGAAACGACTTATTTTATGGAACGAATATTTTTCCGCATTTCGTAAAACAGGTGAAGAATTTTTCAAAATTCCGCAGATACCATTTTACGCCGATCACAACGCGCATATTTTCTACCTGGTCTGCAACAATCCGGCGACGCGCGATGGATTGCTGAAGCATCTTGAAAAGCATGGAATCCAGGCCGCATTTCATTATTTCGCGCTGCACCGGAGTCCTTACTTTATTGATAAGCATCGCGGCCACGAACTGAACAACGCACTGAAATTCGAGCGATGCCTTTTGCGGCTGCCACTGCATCATCAGATGGAAATCTCAGACATTCGAACAGTGTGTGAAGCAGTGTTGGGTTATTTCCAGCCTGATCACCTGCGAGGTATTTCTTCACGGGCAGATTCCCCACAATCTTACGGATTCCCTGATCCTCCACTTGCTCCATAGATCTGGCCTGTGGAAAAACTTGCATCATCTGCCGCAAGCTGAACATATCTGTACGACAATTTTCCGATCGGACAATTCTTCGACAAAGGGATCATTCTCAAACGCGGCCAGGCACCAGCACATAAGCACATCGATAAGCTGCTTGGGTTTGTTGAAGAAGGCCGCGTCACACTTGACGACATCATCACGCACCGGCTACCGTTAACTGATATATCGCATGCTTACGACATCTTTAAAAAGCGCGAAGACGGATGTGTAAAAGTCGTACTCGATCCGTGGAAATAAGCGCGCGGTTGCGATCAATCTTTCAAAGTATGGAAATCAATCACTAATGGTTTTAGGGGTATGCCGTTCTCATTCCTGAAATTATTGTCGATTAAAATCTGGTAATGCATATTGGGTTTTAATTCGGCTTCTATGCTCCATGATTGCCTGTCGGCCGACCAAACGCGTTGCGAACTGATCGACGGGAAATGATCTTTCCCCAACGGGCCGAAATCAATGCCGGTATTATATCCATTTAATGGTTCGGTAAAGAAGATCGTGATTTTGCGGACACCGGGGCGGACATCCCTGCTCCCATTTTCAAACGGCCCAATCTTCTTTACACGCGGCCTCGATACATCAAACTCATCATACAATGCAGTCAGCGGTTTTGGCAGCAGTCCGCCCGCATCAACCACGCGCTCAACTGCTTTTT
>CBDUBP010000297.1:0-3040 GCA_965365415.1 uncultured bacterium
TTGCGAAAGGCATCGTTGAACGCGATCCATTCCGAAGCTTGACGCTCCACGCCGTTAACCGACCATTTGCCCGAGGGCGCGTATGGTGCTTTGCGTTTGAACCAATGCGGCTCGAACTGAATGATGATCTTTCCGGTAGCTTCGTCGAATGCCTGGCTTCCTGATTCAACGACAACCACGGCTTTCACTTTGGAATATGGCAATCCGAACTCGCATCCGATTTTTGCAATGGCCGGGTTGGTTAAATATCTCATGCTTCAGGATGTAAAAAGGCGTTTAGCGCACCGGCCACAAGCTCCATATTATATCGGCAATCTTTTTGGTTGTGGAAACTTTCGCTTGATGATGCCACAACTTTGCCGTTGGCGGATTTTATTCTCCAGCGAAATTCCCGATTGACATCTTTGTAAATTTCTGTTTTCATGGTTTATCGTTATATGGGTGATCGGGAGCGTGTGGCTTCCCGGGTGTATAATGTCCGCTGTGTTCGTCAAAATCATCGTCATAGTCTCGATCTCGTCTGAGCCAGTCGGCTAAATTCTTAACGCCCCGGCCAATGCCTCGGGCTATTGCTTCCATCAGGTCGCGTTCGATTATGGAAATGATTCTTGAGTTTACAAAGGCAATTAGCGAAGTGATTGCAAAGAGCACAGGATCGTTTAAGGTTGTGAGTTGGTCGAGCAGGATTATGACCACTGTACTTATCCACAACCCGCCAAATACCTCGCGGAAAATCCGCAGCTTTGTAAATTTTCCCTCTTTTGTGATGAAAAGAAAATTGCCCAGAATCCCGATGGATGCGGCAAATATGAAAAACGGCAGATTGTGAACGTATTGCTCCATTACTTCGCTATTTTAATACTGTCCAAGGTCGTGTTCACTTCCTGCCATGATCTTGAATAGTCCACTTTGGCGCGGTTTATCTCGATCTGGTCGGAATCAAGCCTTAACGATAGGGTATCGAGTGTCGGCTCGCTTTTAACTTCGGGTCTTGTTGCGGGTGTCGATTGGCCGCTTACAATGAATGCTGCTATGAGAATGATAAACGTTGCTTTCATTTTCAATGTAGTTTGGTTTCAATTTTCTGTTCAAGTGTGTCGATATCGGTTTTGGACTTTATCACGAACTTTATGAAGTCGGAAGTGATTTCCTGATTGCGGGTGCGCAAAAATTCATTTTCGTCCTGATAATGTCCTACCGTTTCCATCCATCTGCGTTCTGCGCGCTCATCGTCTTCAAAGTGACGCTTACGGTCTTCGCGCATGAAAAACGCCATGATGATAAAGCATAGCATCATAAAGGCGGGAAGCCGTTGTTCTGGCGGCAGCTTTGCAAAGCCAAGGATGTTTAGGTTTCGAAATGGGGACACTACTTTTTTGTCGGGATAATCCCAAGCCTTTTAAATATGAAAATGATTATTGCCACTATGATCGCTGTGCAAATTGCCGCGCAAATCCAAAATATTGCTTTTGATGGAATGTATGTACCGGCAAGAAATCCGACGGATGCCCCGATCATGTTATTGATCACGTCGCGGTGGTTGGCTTTGTTTCCGCGAGCTGCCAATGCTTCGAGAAGCTCGAACCCGTAGCCGCCAATGCCTGCGCCTGCGACGATGTAAATTAATGCCTGCCATCCGAGGCCGACCTCGCCAATGTGCCGAATGAAAACCCACGGATCGACTTTAGCGACCTTTACGAAATGCGTGTGCGATAGGTATACCATGCAGTACACGAGTGCGAGCCATCCGAAATGGTGGCGCATGAACTTCCATAATGACGTTTTCGGTGATTGCTGGGTTGTTTCCATAGCTTTATCCTTTGCTTTTAGTGAATGTGTTTAGGATTGTCATTAGTAGTTTTCGATTTTAAAACTGAGGTTCCTGAAATCCGCATCGACGCTATTGTCCGCTTGATCCATGCTATAAATGAGGATTGTGTTTTCGTCGAGCACGTGCGTATAGAATTGCGCTGTTGCAGGCGATGTCGTACCGTCTGAAGGCTGCACATACGGAAAAGTCTTTGCGAGTGAGAAAAGTCCGTTTGACCTGCACTCATACTGACCTGTCGAAATCTTAGCAACGGAAATTTCGCCAATCGTATTAGAAACTAATTTCGACGTGATGCCGACATCTTCATTTTGTGCGTTGAGCCTCGATAGTTTTGAAATGTAGTTTGTCATTGTGATATTTGGATAAATTGGATAATTGTTGGGGCTTCAATGCAGAAGTTTGTCGGAACGCCACCCTTGCGGGTTGAAAGGATAATGCTATTACCCAGTTGAGTTGCGGCAATGAAAAATTCTGCGCCAATGCTGTCGACAAATACGGCATTGTGCTGCGGACTAATCCAAGCGCCAGAAAACCCGCTTGGCCGCGTGCCTGTAAAAGTGCCGTCCGTATCTTCAACGGCAGTCCACGTTATCCCACTATCTGATATATCGAATAAACTATCGACATCATCTTGAGCTACACAAACTGTTATAACTTGGGGTGTCGCTCCACCCGAATTAAAATTTCCGGTGTTGGTATCAAGAAACTCCTCAAAAGCGTCCTCACTAGCGTACGCATCGCCAGCCTCATCGACAACGTTCTCAAAAATGAACCTTTGCGGATCGTAGCCCGTCAAACCGTGGATAATGAAGTTGTCCCCCTCGCGGGTAAATTTAACGTCGGCTTTTGGTCCGCTCATTTTAGAGCCTCCTGCCGTAACCACCTTCAGGTAATTTCCTGATACGAATATCTTTGTCATTGTATTGATATTTTATGATGAAAACTTTTCAATCTTTATTTGTATGTCATTCATTTCGGCATCGTCTGGACTGTTCGTATTTACTTTTATGATTGTAAACTGAATCGTGTCCGTTCCGTCAAAAGCATACGCGTATTTGTACCCCGGATCGGGAAGCGAAAGCCAAAAGTTCGGCTGCGGTTCATTATTAATTCCTGTTTTTACAGCTTGATATGTGCCTACTCCCGTGCGGGAAACAACAACGCCTCCAAAATCATCGCGAGTTTCCTGAACGCTTAACGTCGGGGCGG
>CBDUBP010000298.1:0-3029 GCA_965365415.1 uncultured bacterium
GGATGCTTTACCCGCCACACGAACCAGCCGTTTCGAACGACCATTTTACCATAATGATACCTGTTTGGCCGCCCGGATTCGTCATGGTAATGTCCGAGTCTGGCCGATGTGTTGACGTACAGTTTTCCCGTTTTCGAAAGCCGTAAAGTAAAATCGGCATCTTCATACAAGCCGTAGCCTTCGAAGTATGTTGAAAATGAAAAGTTCTCGAACACGCTTTTCCTGAACGATGAAACGCCTCCCATAAACTGTTCGACTTCATATACTTTCCCGGACGGTGGCAGAAAACCGACGCTTCGGCCATGACCGGCTTCCGGCGTGAATCCCGGCCGACTTTTACTGTCGAGCCCGAATCTTTTTCGAACCACAAACCTGCTTCCATCACTCCTTTTCCATCCATCAAAATAAAATTCATTGATTTTTGCCGTATAATCGCCGATCACCTGTTCCCACGCCGTTTCATTGGTTATATATCCGCCGACGCCCAGTGCATCCGGATATTGGCGATAGGTTGAAATCAAATTTTGAAAATATCCGGGTTCGAGGATCGTATCATCATCCAAAAAGCAAATGATGTCGACATCACCGGAATGCGAGATGCCAAAATTTCTTTGGCGGGTAAGACCCCTCTCAGAATCGTTAACCTTGAAATACTTCAGGTTTTCAAACGGCTTTTGTCGAAGCATTTCTGCCGTCTCATCATTTCGCGACCCGTCGACAATCAGGATCTCATCGGGATAAAGCGTTTGCGATTTCACCGACAGCAGCAAATCCAATAGCGCTTTCGGACGCATGTACGTGCAGATGATCAGCGAAAACCTCATCGATTGTCTTGTCTAAGTTTTTCCGCGTAATAGATGCTTCGGTTCCATCTTTTCCTAAAATCCTTTAGATAAGAAAAAGGATTCCTGATGTTTTGATTTCTGTAAAACTTGATCATCAGCATAGTCCGATAACCCAAAAGCTGTTCGCGCGTGTGATGCATCAGCTTGTAAAGCATGACCGTCGGCGATGGCTTTGGTTGGATTGGATCGTTATCCCACGCCAGCGACGGCTTCGTCCGAAATCCGCCGAATGGCGCTTTAAGGTGCAGGATCACCGGATCGGTCAGGTAAATCGTGTCGAAACCTTTGTCGATTAGCTGACGGCCAAATTCAAGATCTTCGGAGTAACCAAACTCGAATGCCATGTCGAATTTACTGTTCCCAAGACTTTGGCGGCTGACGATGCTGCTGCTTGTCGCGAAAATGCTCGTCTGGTGAACTTCTTCATAAACGCGCGGCTGGCCTTTCTGAAGACAGCAGAAATTATAGACATCGTTGCCGTACCTTCTCATTTCGCGAAGTGCCTCTTCGAGGAATGAAGGTTCGATACGGATATCGTCGTCAGCAAAAAATATCCAGTCCGATTCGACGTGCTCAAGTGCCAGGTTTCGCGCATTGCACGCACCGGGCTGATTGCTAAAAATATGTTTGATCTCAAATGGCCACCGGTTATCCAAATAATCAAGTTCACTGGTGCCGCCGGGAATCGGATTTTGCTCGGCAATAATGACCTTTCTCGGCATAATCGTCTGCATCGCCAGATCATTTAAAAAATCGAGCAGGTACGGTTTGCGTCCGATGGTTGGGATCAGGATATCGATGGTCGGATTGTCAGTAAATTGTCGCGTGGACGAATTAGTTATTTCAGACAGAATTCCTTCCTTAAACGAACGTCGCTGTGTGAAAAATGAGGCTATCGCCGCGACAATTGGAAATTTCCGGTCGTAAATGATCATGTCGAGCAGCATCAGCAAAATCCAACTAAACTTGTAATGCTGGCGGACAAAACGAAAAAGTTGAAAGTTATCCGCTTTTACGGGGTAATGTTCCGCAGCCTTATCAAGCAGATCCGGAGCTGAATAGCAGAACAATCCGCGCGGCATCGCACATTTGGCAAACGACGACAGGAAATAATCAAAATTATCGTCGTGCGATACTTCACTTGCCACCAGATTGATTACCGAGGCATGAATTGCACCCGCCGCGCTGCTCATCCGCCATGTCGGAAAAAAGACATCTTTATTGACCTTGATAAAAGAACTTACATCAACGTAGCCAATGGCCTCAGAAAAAAAATTCCCGCCGGGCTGATAGGAAAGCATCAGCTTTTGATGGTGGAACATTTCCGGTATTTTATTGATCTGAAGCCAACCGCGGTACATTTCATGACACCAAACGATTACCTGGTCGGCATTTTCAGCTGCAATCTCAATCAATAACCGCGACAGTGAAATATTTGATCGAAATCCGGAAACCCCGACCACATCAATTGCATTCTTTCCATTGTGATAAATGACAATCATGCGATGACGGTTTTGTAGAATTCGACATTTTCGAGGGCGATCCTTTCAATGTCAAAATGCGTTTCAGCGCGTTCCCTCGCATTCTTCGCGATGCTGTTCCGCTTTGCATTATCGTTCAACAACTCTACAATTCTTGAAGCGAATTCGCGATGATCTGAAGGATCGGCCAGCAGTCCGCTTTTGCCGTTTTCGATCAATTCCGAAACCCATTCAAAATTGCTGCTGACAACGGCCTTTTGCATCGCCATCGCTTCGATGGTCACCATTCCCTGTGTTTCTGCAAATGTCGGGAACACGCAAACATGTGCATCGAGAAGATATTTTCGCATTTCGGCTTGGGATACGCGGCCGGGCCATGTGATCCTTTCCGAAATCTCCGGAACCATTTCCTGCAGCAATTTCCAGGTGGACGTCCGTCCGGACAACAGGTCCGATGTGTCGTTCCCAAGGATAATCAGACGGGCATCCGGGAAGTCCTTGACAACTTCTGCAAGTATTCCCGGTAATTCGAGTACGCCTTTTTTGCGGATGATCGTTCCGAAATACAAAATTTGTCCGCGTTGGAATTCATCTGGCGCGGGATTGTAGAACTCCCGCAATGAAATCCCATTCGGGACGACTTTAATCTTCTTCACATCGATATCAAAAACCTCCGCTGTAATTTTTGCGGCAAATGACGTCG
>CBDUBP010000299.1:0-3021 GCA_965365415.1 uncultured bacterium
CCTGTGTTTTCGAAGCGTATCAGATAATGAACATACTCGCCTATCATTTCAGGTCCTACAATATTGCCTTCGAGACAAGTTTTATCGTTGGGGTCGAAAGAATTGACAACCTGCTGGTTTAAATTTGCAGTATTATCGAGCGGCGCTTCGTCCGTGAGCGATGAGGAAACGGCAGCAGTAAAATCCAGAATGTCATCAGCATTTACCGCAGGTGTTTCCGTTGGTGAATTAATATTCAACGAAAAAGCGATTTCCCGTGATTCAAACGGCATCAAGTCCGTAAAATTCCAACTCAGGCTGCCTGACGCTTGCGTACCTTCCGGAATAGACGAAACAAAATCCACCAGCGCTTCATCGTAAGCAAATGCAACATTGCCCGATTGCGTTATCGTTCCTTTGTTCTTATACACAAGCCTATAATTTGCGTCGAATCCGGGACGTGCGACACTCGTCGGAATAATCGAAATTTCCAGATCCGGATGACTTCCGTTGGCCGTGATGCAGAAGTCATTGATCGCCGGGCTTGCGTCCGACGGAAAAGTGACATTTACCGATGGTACCGAGACGCTGAAATAAGCGGGATTTTCAAAAACAGGAGCCAGCGTATGCGTTCCAGCCTGGACAACAATCTCGTATTCACCAGTTTGGTTCGAAATAATCGTCGATTGTACTGCCCCTGCGGCAATATTGAATTTCAGGTTCGGATAATGGATATCGCCTGCACTGCAACCGTCCGCATCTCCATCATAACGGCTCTCGCCTTGCATGGTATAGGTTGTCCCGCCCGGAATGAACGAGCAATAAGTATTGACATGGGATGTTGACGGAACAAAATTTCCGAGAAATTGCACTTCAAAACTATCAGCACAGACATATTGCAGATTTGGAACATCTTCAAATTCAACGTCGAATTCCTGTTTCCCATTTTTCATGAAAACGGACTGTAAAAGCGGATTATCAGACACATAAAATAGGGACAACAAAGAACAATCGGAAACATCAATCGAAGTCAATAGATTGCCATTGCAGGCCAATTTCTTAACCATCGTCATTCCGGAGAGGTCGAGTGAAGAAATCTGGTTGTTCGTGCAAAAAACCTCTTCGATCAATGGCACATCAGAAAGATTTAGCGTCGTAAGCTGGTTGTTGGAAGCATTAAGCCGTTTTAGGCTCGTGGCACCGGTAAGGTTTAAACTGGTGAGCGCGTTGTTAATGCAGTATACGTATTCCAGATTTGACAGGCCTGAAAAATCAAGCTCGGTAAGGCCATTGTCCTGACATTGCAGGCTTACCAGATTGGTTTGATTGGATAAATCAAGCGCAGTAATATTATTTTCTTCGCAGAGTAGCTCCTTTAGATTTGGAACCTGCGATAGATCCAGGGCGGAAAGCTGCATATTGTTGGCATATAATTCCTCGAGTGCAGACAACCCCGATAAATTAAGCTGACTGATTGAAGAAGCTCCGCACAGGAGTGATTTCAGCGACGACAGCCCCGCGACATTGATACTGGCTAGATTTGGATTAGCGTGACATGACAATTCTTCAAGATTAGGGAATGCTGTCGCATCAAGAGCCGTGAGATTACCATTATACAACTTGAGTATCTTTAGGTTTGTTGCTCCGATGACATTGACTTGCACGGTCGGATTGTTTGACGCGTCGATTTCCTCCAATTGCGAAAGGCCGGAAATTTCGATGTTACCCACATTATGAAAACTCAAATTAAATATTATTAAATTAACGAAATCATTGATCCCGCCAATAGAGGTAGCTTTTTGGGAAGCTGCGCAACTGTTGCATTTCACATCAATATAGCTGACCTGTGAGGCTTCTGTCAATTGAATTTCGCCATCGCTATTTGCGTCGATCTTAAAAAAATTACCGGCGAGGTCTTTGGCGACCTGATTGGCCGTTGAAGAAGTCAATAATCTGTTTTTGAACTTGACATCTGAAAATACAACGTTTTGTGCAAACGACACACTGCCAAAAAACAACAGCACACGGACAAAGTAAATTTTCTTCATACAATTGGTTTAGGCGCTAAATATAAAGGAAAGTTTGCATCCCATCTTCTATGTTAATGAAATTAAACAAAAAAGCCCCGCGTTGTGCGAGGTCTTCTATCATAAGGGAGAAAGAATTACTTCTTTTCGTTCTTTTCCATTTTGACTTTAAAACCGGTAAGAATCTAATTGTTATCCCAATTTGGACGCCGGAGCGTTGATTGTTGAAGCTGTTGTTATCCTTCTGGCTTATATTCACATCAATTAATGATGAAAGCCTTTGCACTATTTCCACGCTCGGAAGTGACCTCTAAAATATAACTGCCTGAATTTAATTGCGAGACATCAATTGAAGATTGCCACCCGATCAGATCCATCACCTTCTGCCCCAACATATTGTAAATCGCCGTGGATTTTGGCGTGATATCATTCGAAAGATTAATCTTCAAAACATCCTTCGCCGGATTTGGATAAATCGTAAAATGGTTATCGAAATCAAAACCTGATGTATTCAGCAATTGAATTTCTGTCGATGCAGTATTCGTAACAATCGGAAAATTGTAATCGAAGTAAATGCTTGCATTGTTAGAAAACGTATCGCCTACCTGCAGCGTCGGGAGCGTTTTAATTTTAAATGCGACATATCCATCGTTAGCAGCATCGTCAAATGGCAGTTGGATGTTTTCGAAAATGAATTCGACTTTGTTACCTTGTGAAATCCGCGTTTCGAAAGGATGGCTTCCGTCTATGGGAACAAGCGTGGAAATATCGAACTTTGAGAGGTCGATCATATCTTTTACGATGATGTTTTGAGCCGGAAAAGTTCCTGTGTTTTCGAAGCGTATCAGATAATGAACGTACTCGCCTATCATTTCAGGTCCTACCATAGTGCCTTCGAGGCACGTTTTGTCGTTGGGGTCGAAAGAATTGACTACCGCTACCTGCGTCGTAAAAGTATTGTCTGATGGCGTTTGGTCACTCTCGGCTGTGCCGACCGAGGCGGTGAAGAGCAGAA
>CBDUBP010000300.1:0-2979 GCA_965365415.1 uncultured bacterium
AAAGAACCTGTCGATCGGTCCGGTATAAAACAACTTTTCATATTTCGGCAATCGATCGGCAACATCGAAATAATCGGTATTCAGCATCACTTCGATATTCGGATGATCGAGGATTCTATCGAACATTTTTGTATAGCCGCCACTTGGCAATGCCTGATATTTATCCGAAAAATACCTGTCGTCGAAATTATTCCTGACAGGAATCCGGTCGAGTACTGAGGCATGTAATTCTTCCGGATATTTATCCCACTGCTTTTTCGTGTAATGACGGAACATCTTCTCATAAAGCACAGGACCGACTTTGTTCAAAACGGCTTCGCGTCCATCTGACGGATTATCGATATGGATTCGATTTTTTTCAAGCCATTCCTGCATTTCCGATTCGGTTCCGATGTTCAGGCCGAATAACTTGTTCACCGTGGTGATGTTTACGGGAATCGGTACGAGCTGATCATCGACCTTCGCGATCACCTTGTGTTCCCATTTGTACCATTCCGAAAACCTGTTCACGTATTCCCAGACATCTTCAAAATTCGTATGAAACAGATGAGCGCCGTATTTTGAACAGAGGATTCCATTTTCGTCAGTGAAATCATAACAGTTGCCCGCAATATGGTCGCGTTTCTCGATGACAAGAACTTTTTTGCCGAGACGGGCATACCGCTCAGCAAGAACAGCCCCGGAAATACCGGCGCCTATGATCACGATATCCGCATCCTTCATGACCGTACCGTTTTGCTGATCAGAAGGTTCATTTTCTCAACAGTATTGTTCCACGAGGTCTTTTCGAGGATTTGGCTAAAATGGTTTTCCATTTCCAAATCGAATGACCTGTGAAGTAAAGCCTGGATCGCGTTTGTAAACTGGTCGGCTGTTTCAACAATCGCCACGCAATGATCGTAATCGCGCACGACATCCTTGATCGGCGTGGAGATGATTGGCTTACCGGCCGACATGTATTCGAGGGTTTTCGTCGGGCTTATGAATTTGGTCGCATCGTTTAACGCAAACGGCATCATGGCCACGGCAAATGCTTTCAGGTAATTTGGCAAAACTTCATAAGACCTCATCCCAAGATAGTGGATGTTGCCCGGCTTCGGCAGGTCGGATTCCGATATTTTCGCAAGTGGCCCGATCATTACAAATGATACCTCCGGATTCAGTAGCGCGGTCTGATTCAGCAGATCAAGGTCGATCCGCTCATCGATCACGCCATAATAACCAACGATCGGCTGCGGAATTCCGGCGATGTCATCCGGAACGGACACGCCATTTAGTGCTTTTGCGAAGTGTTGCTGATCCACCGAACTTGGGAAACAGTACACATTATTATGGAGCTGCTTTTTGGATTCATAAAGCGACTTTCCGCCTGTAAAGATGATATCAGCGTTGGCAATCAGGAATTTTTCCTGTACAAGCAATTCGGAAGGCGCACCTTTGAACAAAGTCAATTCGTCCATGCAGTCATAAACGATCGATTCAAACTGGAACTGATCAAGCAGCGGCACGAAAGAAGCAGAATAGAACCATCCTATTTCTATGCTTGTATTGGAAACATATTCCGGCAGGATATCCGCGATTTCATGTATCGATCCAACTTTAGGCTGAAGAATATGAAGGTTGCCTGAAATTTTTAAAAGGTTGGCGCTTTCGCCCGAATCATCTGCCCCGATCGGCTCTTCAATAAAAAGGACTTTTAGGTTTTTTGCCATACGGCTGATGATGTGCTGTGGTCGCTGATATACGAATTCCCAGCGCAGGTGACAGAATACCACCATATCATATGTGTTGGTGGCGGAGTTTGGATTTGAGGATGTTAGCAGGCTTGAAATTAGATTTTTTTGGTTCTTTGTTTTGATGGTACCCATGGCTTTTCCGTCTTGTGATTTTACTATTTCTTACAAAGTTTGCCATATTGGCATCGCTATCAGTTATAAAATTTTTCAGAAAGGTTATATTATCCTCATATTTAAGAATAAATTAAAAATTTGTTGCAGGATTATTCGTCCTAATATTGAATTGATGGAAATCGTGCAAGCATTTACTATAATTCTATAATAATCTGCGTTTGGTCTTTCTCCAATTTTACATTAACATTAAATTGACCGACTATGGAAACGAAGAATCAGGACTGGAATACAGGCGGCATGAATAACAATGATATAAACAATGAATCGGACAACTTAAATTTCGACTCCCTCGAAAATGATCGTTCCGACTATAATGCCGCGGACGAGGGCGAATTCGATGCTGATGAAACGCTTGATGCGGATTATAGCGAAGGCACCGAGGAAGCCGATGGCGATTGGGATTCTGCAGAATCTTTTGATGACGAAGAAGACTTATAGGATGATTAACGAAATCGGGTACCAATCATCTGATTGGGAATAATTTCAATCAGTTTAATCATTCAGAAAATGGAGCGAGGATATCGCTCCATTTTTTTTCCTGACTTCCGTAAAATCGAAAAGTGATAAGGAATCCCTACATACCTTACCACTTTTCTTTTGCCCGTAATTTCTAAAAACGACATTTCGGGTTTTTTTTTCCGCTATTTTTATCAAAGATAGAATCTTGAACAACGGATATTTTATATTAATTCACCCACATTTTATATAATTTCCATCCGTTAGAATGGATACCCGATCGCGAGGTTGAAAACCAGATTTTCGCGGCGCCATGTTTTGCTCCCGAAGTCGATCTGATCCAATACCCACCGATCATTTTCCGGCAGATAGGGCTTCCGTAACGGGAACGCAAGATCCCCGCGAAGGACAAGAAATGAAATGTCGACCCGGATTCCCACACCGGTACCAACGGCAAGTTCCTTAAGGAAATCTCCCGAGAATTTTGCCCCGGGTTTTTCTTCATTCTCTTCAAGCAGCCAAATATTCCCCGCATCGACAAAGACGGCCCCGTGCACGACACTGAAAAGCTTTGCGCGGTATTCGGTGTTGAGTTCGAGCTTAAGGTCGCCCG
>CBDUBP010000301.1:0-2977 GCA_965365415.1 uncultured bacterium
TAAACCTGCAGCGATGTGCCGATGACGACAAAAATGTCAGCGTCCATGGTAACCGCAATCGCTTCTTCCAGCGCGGGAACCATCTCGCCAAACCAGACAATATGCGGCCGAAGCTGGTTTCCGTTTGGATCTACGTCACCTAAGTTCAAGTCGGCAGTCCAATCGAGGATATAATCGGGATCGTCGATGCTCCGAACTTTAAACAATTCCCCATGAAGATGAATGACGTTCGTGCTTCCGGCGCGTTCATGGAGATCGTCGACATTCTGAGTTATTACGTGCACATCGAAATCCTTCTCAAGTTCGGCGACCGCATAATGACCGGCATTAGGTTCGACCTGATGAAGCTGGCGCCTGCGCTGATTGTAAAAGTCGAGCACAAGTTCGCGGTTCTTTTGCCAGCCCATCGGCGATGCAACATCCATTACGTTATGGCCTTCCCATAATCCACCTGCATCGCGGAACGTATTGATCCCGCTCTCGGCGCTCATTCCCGCGCCTGATAAAACCACAAGTTTCTTCATAACCCTAAGATACATGAATTTTAGATTGTGGATTTTAAATTTTAAATTGAGCCGATGATTGATATTAAATACCTCGAATTTTTGGAATCTTTCCTAACCGAAGAGCGTAAGCAGCGTTTTACCGATGTGCTGTCGCGTCGAACAAATCATTTTACAATCGCGATCGAAGATGTGTATCAGCTGCATAACACGAGCGCCGTGATGCGGAGCTGCGAAGTTTTCGGGATCCAAAACCTGAATGTCGTGGAGGAGAAATACGGGAAACGCATCGATAAGGAGATCGCGATGGGCGCGGAGAAGTGGGTCGATATCAATCGTTTTGCAACCATGGATGATTGTGTGAATTCACTTCGGTCGAAAGGTTATCGGATTGTGGCAACCACACCACATTGCCAAAATTGTGATCTGGAGGATTTTGATATTTCGGTCAGAAGCGCGATTTTTTTCGGGACAGAGCGAAACGGACTCGATGCGGAATTCCTGTCAAATGCCGATGCGTTCATCAAAATTCCGATGTATGGATTTACAGAGAGCCTGAATATTTCGGTCGCAGCAGCGATCATCATTCAAAACCTGACCTCGAAGCTTCGTGCATCTGATGTTGATTGGAAGTTATCCAAAAATGAAATGCTGGAAAAGAGAATCGATTGGGCGCGAAAATCGATCAAAGACATCACCCGGATCGAGCAAAGATATTTTGAAGAAAGAGAAAGTCGTTGACGATCACCAAACACCAAATCATCGATTCATCACCCGAGCCCCAAGGGCGAAATGAGCGAAGCTAAATCAACTATTTCTTCTTCAAGATCTTATATTCCTCATAGCATTCGGTGATCGCATCCATGATCTGCAAATCATTTGCGGTTTTTGCGAATGATTCAGAATAATTGCAACGCTGGAGGATCTCTGGGATTTCACTTTTATCGATTCCGAGCATGACGGCAATGGTCTCGCGGTCGTATTTGGATTCAAGCTGACGGCGGATGTTCTCATCTTTTTTCATTGCCTTGAGCTTTTTCAGCTCTTTGGGTTTGCTGCCGAAGAAGTTGTAAAGCATGTCGGCCGGATTAAAGATCGAGCCGAGGACTTTTCCAAAAGCGCCCGGTGAATATTCGCCCGCTTCGTATCCTTGATTGAGTCCGGAGATTGCGTAGCGATGGTCTTCGCGGATCGGGATCAGCTTTGTATCGATCTCAAGATAACCTGTAAGGACGTAAGGCTGAATGTTGACGGCTTCAAGCGCAATGGCTTTTTCCGTCATGCGGATCTTGGTGTTTTTTGATTTTATCCAGTCGTTCGTAACGCGGACCTTGATCGATTGAAATCCGATCAGTGAGATGTGAAGCGTATCATTAGCCTCGGCACCGATCTCGAAATATCCTTTTTCATCAGTCACCGCGCCTTCAACCTTATTTAGGTTGATAATATTCGCATTGCCAAGCGGCAGAAGTGTGTTGTCGTTGACAATGGTGCCTGAAATTCGCTGCGGTTGCACTTCCTGAGCGGATGCAAGTGCGGTCAGCAAAAAAAGAAGGACTGCAAAATATCTGGTGTTCATTTGGTGGCTAAAGTAAATAAACATGACAAGATTTTCTGCAGTCCTTTTATAATTATAAGAAAATTAACAAGCTTGTGCCGTTATCCTTTCCTTGGCCTTTTTGAACGCGGCGCGGCATTGAAACTCTCGGAACGTCTTGATGATCCTTGAGAGAATCCATCGCTCCTGCGGCCTGATTCGGAACGTCGTGGTGTTTTGTCACCGAAACGACTTTCGCGCTTCGGAGCAAAGTCGCCATCACGTCTTGGTCGATCGGATCCCGATCTCTCTTTTTTGAATCCCCCGCCAAAGCCTTCGCTTTTCGATCCACGGCTAAATCCACCGGCGTTTCCGCGTCCGTTATGGTCACGTCGTCCGCTTCCGCCATCATTTTTGGAAATCTCGACATTGATGCGTCGTCCTTCCAGGGTGATGTTGTTCAGGACTTCCATGACACGATCAGCATGCTCAGCGTCGGTATTGAAGAAAGAAAATCCTTCTTTTACGTCGACGCGGTAGATATCATCGCGCCCCAATTCAAGCGTATCGCGAAGAAAATCCTTAAGTGACATCCAGTCGAAATTGTCGCGGTCGCCAATGTTTACAAAATAACGTACGCCGCCGCCTGAATTTGAGGTTGCCCCGGATTCGCGGTCTTTGCGGTCGCCTGCAGGCTGAGCCGACAAATCACGTGTTTTCTTGTAATAGTTGATGAAACGGTTAAATTCAACCGACACCATTTTCTTGATAAGGTCTTCTTTTGAAATGTCGTTCAACAATTCATAGATCGCAGGAAGATAGCTGTCGATTTCATGGTCGACTTCAACATCCTTGATCTTCGTTGCAAGGTGAAGCAGCTGAATTTCGCAGATCTCAATTCCGGAAGGAATCGTTTTTTCTTCGAATTTCTGCTTGA
>CBDUBP010000302.1:0-2950 GCA_965365415.1 uncultured bacterium
GAGATATTGTCTGATGGCGAAGCTGATTCGATCCTTAACGAGATTGCGAGCCCTTCCCAAAACATGGAGACCGTTGTTCTTGAAAAAGCGCCAAAAATTGCGGTTTATACACCAAAAGGGAAACAGCCGTGGGATGATGCGGTAACTTTGGTGCTTACCTATGCCGAAATCCCGTTTACCGCGGTATATGATGAAGAAGTTTTGAGCGATCAGCTGTTGATGTACGACTGGCTGCATCTTCACCATGAGGATTTTACAGGTCAATACGGTAAATTCTTTGGTGCGTACCGCAATGCGCCGTGGTATATCGAGCAAAAGAAAGAAGCCGAAATCCTTGCAAAGAAACTGGGTTATAACAAGGTTTCGGAAGCAAAACTGGCCGTTGCGAAAAAAATCCGGGATTTCGTGATTGGAGGCGGATTCATGTTCGCGATGTGTTCGGCGACAGACAGTTTTGATATCGCGTTGGCGGCGGAAGGCGTCGACATTTGCGAGCCGATGTTCGATGGAGATGCGAGCGATGCGAACTATCAGTCGCAGATCGACTATACAAAATCGTTTGCATTTAAAAATTTCACACTTGAAAGAAGGCCCGAGCGCTATGAATTTTCCGATATCGATATGACCGAGAAGCGCCAGATGCCGATGGAAAAGGACTATTTTACTCTGATGGAATTTTCGGCAAAATGGGACGTGATTCCTTCAATGCTTTGCCAGAATCATACACAGCTCGTCAAAGGATTCATGGGGCAGAGCACTTCATTCGACCGCGATCTTGTAAAATCGAACGTATTGGTTCTCGGTGAAAGCCACATCAATGGCGAAGCGAGATACATCCATGGTCAAAAAGGCAAAGGATTCTTCACATTTTTTGGCGGCCATGATCCCGAAGATTATCAGCACCGCGTAGGGGATTCGCCAACCGTTCTGGATCTTCATCCAACATCGCCGGGTTACAGGCTGATTCTCAACAACATTCTTTTTCCGGCGGCAAGGAAGAAGAAACAAAAAACTTAATTGTTAAAATTTTTAAGTATTTCAAAAAGGAAAGTTTTTTAAAATAGATTTGCGCACCCAAATTTATTCACTTAATAACTTAACCTTTATGAAACAGAATTACTATTTCCTGTTTGTTCTTTTTTTCATCCAGCTGACCGGTTTCAGTCAGACTCATGCACATGTTTATTCGCAAGTCGTTGGTGGCAATGCATATGAAAGTCCGGTCAACGAGCTTACGAATTTTTCAACCTGCCAGGCACTCGTTGGTGTCGATGTAAACGGCTATAACTGGGCCGGCTGGGATGTGACCTATGATTTTGAAGTCAACGGCAACATCATCGCCTCCGGATTAACAGGTCAGCATTACTTCGATCTAACGCCGTACATTCCTGTCAATTCCGTTCGCATGATCGCCACTTCGGGCAATGGTTGGATCGAAATGATCGCGAGCATTGGAGTATTGTCCCCAATTGCGACGATGCCGGCGACGGCGCCCGAGGTTTCCGATTCGACGATTCCTTTTGGAGCGACACCGATCGTTCCAACCGTTTCGCTGACCGGAAACGGACAAGTATTAAAATGGTACGACAGCATTTCGGGCGGTACGCCGAGTTTTACCGCTCCAACTACACCAACAAATGAAGCGGGGACCATTACATATTACGTTTCCCAAGCTGATGCATCGGGTTGTGAAAGCATCCGTGTTCCTGTTCGTGTGACCGTTGAAGCGCCGGAAGACATCGCGCATCTCGGTCCACTTTATTGTGGGATTACGATCCCTGCCGCGAATAGCATGCTATACGCAAATCTTGTTGCAGGCGCGCAGGCATACCGATTCCGAGTGACAGACACCTGGACCAATCAGATGGTAACGAGGGATTGCGTCGTCCGCAGCCTGCGTCTAAGCAGCCTTCCGATTTTTGGCTATGGTCGGGAATATAAGATAGAAGTCGCCGTCAAAAGGAATAATTCATGGAGCGCATTCGGCACATCGTGCTTCGTAAATACGCCTATGATATATACTTCGGTGAATCCTGCGCAATGCGGAAATTCTGTTGGTGAAAGGGAATTCATCGATGTGAATTTGGTGCCTCATGCGGCCGGATATGTGTTTCGTGTCGTAAACCAGACCACGGGGTCGCAAGAATTTACACAGAGTGAATCAAGGTCTGTCAGATTTTCATCTCTTGCGGATTATGAGCCGTCGACCACGTACGGAATCATGGTTGCTGTGGTAAACCCTGACGGAACCTATCTTCCTTTCGGTCCTGAATGTTTTGTTTACACTGGTGCCGAAGGAGAAATATTTAGGATTGATGCCTCACCATCGGTTACACAATCGTTTGAAATAACAGCTTATCCTAATCCATTCGCGGATCAGTTTGAACTGACGGTCAATGCTTCGGGAAATGTCGACATTCAAGTGTATGACATGCTTGGCAGAAATGTTGAAAGCCGGAAGATGGCTGTCAATGGAACGAATACTGAGTCATTTGGTTCGACAATCTTACAAAGCGGTATTTACAATGTGGTCGTATCAAATGGAAATGAGACGAAGACATTGCGAATGATCAAGCGCTAAAAAATATCATCAACAAAAAAGGCTGCCGCGGCAGCCTTTTTTTATTTATTGTTTTGAATGATGTAATCGAGCACCTTTTGCATCAAATGAACGCGGTCTTTTCCCTGAACGTTGTGCTTGTGCATCGGGTAAGGGAAAAAGTCGACCTGTTTTCCGACATCGACGAATTTCTTGATCAAAGTCAGATTGTGCTGCATCACGACGACATCATCGCTTGTACCGTGGATCAAAAGCAACTTGCCTTTCAAATCAGATGCGTATTTCATCGTGCTTGATTCGTCAAATCCCTTTTGATTTTCGGCAGGCGTGTCCATATATCTTTCTCCATACATGACTTCGTAGAATTTCCAATCGGTAACCGGGCCGCCT
>CBDUBP010000303.1:0-2923 GCA_965365415.1 uncultured bacterium
CGCCCAAAATCTGGCGGGCTTCGCGTGCGATTTCGACGGCCATATTGACGTTGTTTCTTTTTGCCATCGAGATCTGCGCTGTTGTTGCACGGCCCTCATTACGCAAAACGCCAAGCCTCCAGGTCAGCAACTGTGCTTTTGTGATCTCGGTGATCATTTCGGCAAGTTTCTTTTGCTGTAATTGAGTGGCGCCGATCGGTTTGTCGAATTGGACACGTTCCTTCGCATAACGCAAGGCGGTATCGTAACAATCCATTGCGGCACCGATTGCGCCCCATGCGATTCCGTATCGTGCGGAATCAAGGCAGCCAAGTGGCGCACCAAGACCCGATTTGTTCGGAAGCAGGTTTTCTTTCGGAACTTTTACATTATCGAAAATCAGTTCGCCTGTTGCTGATGCACGAAGCGACCATTTGTTGTGTGTTTCCGGAGTCGAGAATCCTTCCATCCCGCGCTCGACAATTAGTCCGTGGATGCGTCCCGATTCATCTTTTGCCCATACCACGGCGATATCCGCAAATGGCGCGTTCGATATCCACATTTTAGCACCGTTCAAAAGATAATGATCGCCTTTGTCTTTGAAGTTTGTAACCATTCCGCCCGGATTCGACCCGAAATCAGGTTCTGTCAATCCGAAACAGCCCATAAATTCACCCGAAGCCAATTTTGGGAGGTATTTCTTGCGCTGTTCTTCATTGCCATATTTCCAGATCGGATACATGACAAGAGAAGATTGCACCGAAGCCGTTGAACGTACACCTGAATCGCCACGCTCAATTTCCTGCATGATCAGCCCGTACGAAATTTGGTCTAATCCCGCACCGCCGTATTCTTCGGGGATGTACGGACCGAATGCGCCAATATCTGCAAGACCTTTTATGATCTGTGTTGGGAATTCTGCTTTCTGAGCATAGTCCTCGATAATTGGCGAAACTTCACGTTTTACCCACTCACGTGCGGCGTCGCGTACAAGTTTGTGCTCGTCGTTGAGCAGCTCATCAAGTTGGTAATAATCAGGAGCCTGGAAAAGATCTGGTCGCATGGATGCTTATTTAGTCGCCGCAAAAGTAGTGATTCGGAAGGAAAGCGCCAAAGCGGCGAAGTGACAAAGTGACAAAGCTTTTATATCGAAAGAAACGAGGCGATTCAAAGTCGGATGAGTTATAAAGAAAAGACGCAGAATGAAGGATATGGAAAATGGCGAATGTTTAAATATTATACGGCAGGTTGTAAGTCGGCGGGGAACCTTTGAGGTCTTTGAGACCTCAAAGGTCTTATGTGACGCAAAACAATTGTTTCGGAATCCTGACCAATTTATTAGGCAATAACAATTCTTTCGTCGTTGGATTGAAAACGTACGTTTGATTGTTTAGCAGACTTTGGCGTATCGACAGGTTTTGCGCAATCACAATATTCCCGAACTTTGCGTCTATGTTTAAATTCAAACAATTCACAATTAATCAGGAAAAGTGCGCTATGAAAGTCGGTACGGATGGCGTACTGCTTGGCGCATGGGCGCCGGTCGATCATAATCCGCAAACTATTTTGGATATCGGTGCCGGAACCGGACTCATAGCCTTGATGCTTGCGCAGAGATCGAATGCGGAGCAGATCGATGCGTTGGAAATTGATGAAGACGCGTATGAGCAGGCGGTCGAAAATTTCGAAAGTTCGCCGTGGGCCGACAGGCTATTCTGCTTTCATGCCGCGTTGGAGGAATTTGCCGACGATCCGGATGTTCCGTACGATTTGATTGTATCAAATCCGCCGTTTTATTCAGAGGATTATTTCCCCGATGACGAGCAGCGGCGCAAGGCCAGGTTTACGGAGGCGATGCCTTTCGAGGATTTGGTACGTGATGTCAATGTCCTTATGGATGACGACGGTATTTTTGCTGCGATCATCCCATATTCGGAAGAGCATAAATTTATTGGAATCGCGAAATCTTCGTCGCTATTTCCTGTAAAAATAACGCGCGTACGCGGAAATGCGGATACTCCCGTCAAACGCAGCCTGATTGCCTTTTCAAGATGTGCGAAAGATATCGTCACCGATGAAATCGCAATCGAAGTTTCGCGACACGTTTATACCGACGAATATATCGCGCTTACAAGCGACTTTTATTTGAAAATGTAATTAAAGAAGCATTTACAATAGATGCAGGTTTGCCATACTGATGTAATTGCAGGAATCCGATAATTGTAAAATGGGTAGGGGAAGAAATGGGTTATCCCTAAGAAAAAGATCGGACTTCTTATTATGGGTTTGATAAAAATTTTTCCGAATTGGTTTTTTAAAGACGGAAATTCAGATGAAGATTTACGATCCCAAAAATCAATTGAGCGACGCAGCCCCGATGGAAGCGGAATCCTTTTATGAAGCGGACGATTCGAGCGCAGCGAGAGCGGAAGCAAATAAAAGATATAGCGGACAGCGGGACCCCCGATAGCTATCGGGGCTGCCCAAACAATAGAAAAATCAAATCAATTCAAATCAACCAATCCTTCCGGCAGATCCATGATAATCCTGCGGTTCGGGCGGTCGATCTTTACAAGGAATTGATCGATCATAGGAATTAAGATTTCCCTGGTTCCTTGTTTGACTTCAAAGAGTGGCTGTGCGGTGGTGTCGTTGACCGATTCGATCACGCCGACAATTCCGAGGGTTTTGTCTTCGATCTCAAAACCGATGACTTCGTGAAAGTAAAATTTATCCCCTTCAAGTTTTGGTAGCATTGAAAGCGGAAGGTAGACCTGTTTGCCGAGAATCCCGTCGGCCTCCTCTTCGTTATCGACATCCTCGAATTTGACCCGGAGGAAATCATTGCGGTGAACGCTCGAGGATTCAATAAAAAATGGAACCAGGTTATTGTTGATGTCAACAAACACTGATTCCATTTCATCATATAATTCGGGTTCGTCCG
>CBDUBP010000304.1:0-2922 GCA_965365415.1 uncultured bacterium
ATTGTCGGCAACAGGTGTCGGTTTGGTTGGCTTTGCTGCCGAACGGACGCTTTCCATGTTTTCATAATTGTCGCCCGAGCCGAAGTCGCTGTCACCAAAGTTTACGGCAACATTTCCGCCACCGCCGCCGCCTTCGAATTCCGACAGGTTTACGGTGTTGGCAAATTTCAAAAGAAAAAAGAGTAGAAGGAATGCTGCAAAACTTGCGAGCGTAATGACAAACGACTTTCGTTCCTGTTCCGTTTCCAGTATTCTCATGGTGTACGCTTTATGTCGACAAATATAACGGCTTTCGCGAAAAATAATTATAAGTTGTGTTTAATTCACCAATTGCGACAACGCTATTTCAAATGCTGTCGCACTTATATTAATTTTCGTTTTATGTTTTGAATTGATCTTATCTATCGCACGACGTATCGTTTCTGAGGTATCGTAAAAAATGGCTTCGTCGGTCATTTGAACCTTCTGCTCCATAAAATAGGCAAAAACACGGGCCATTCCGCAGTTTGAAATAAAGTCGGGAATCAGGCTAACCTTGCCATCGATCTCTTCCATGATCGGACCAAAGAAAATTTCCCTGTCTGCAAACGGAACATTGGCACCGCACGAAATAACCTCCAGTCCACCAGCGATCATTTTATCGGCCTGGTCTTTTGTAACAAGTCGCGATGCTGCGCAGGGCGTGAAAATTTCTGCGCCGAGCGACCAGATCCTGTCATTGATCTCGGCAAACGGGATCATCAGATCAGCCACAAGTTTGTTGCCGTCTTTATTAAGGAAAAGGTTGCGGATCTCTGCGAATGTAAATCCTTTCTCGTTGATCACACCGCCATCTCGGTCGATGATGCCAATGATGTTGACACCCATCGCCGACAGATAGAATGCTGCTGCAGAACCGACGTTTCCAAAGCCCTGCACGATTGCGCGCTTTCCTTTGACCGATCCTCCGTAGATGTCGTAATAATGACGGACTGCTTCAGCAACGCCATAGCCCGTGATCATGTCGGCTACGGTATATTTTTTTGAGACATCGGGAGAGAATGATGGGTTTTCGATGACTTTCACAACGCCTTGGCGCAATTGGCCGATCCGGTTGATCTTGTCGGCTTCGGTAGGACGGAAATGACCGTTGAAAACGCCTTCCTGCGGATGCCAGACACCACATTCTTCAGTCATTGGGATCACTTCATGGATCTCATCAACGTTAAGATCGCCGCCCGTTCCGTAATAACTTTTTAAAAGTGGTGAAACTGCTTTGTACCAACGCTGAAGTACGCCTTTCTTCCGCGGATCGGCCGGATCGAAATTGATCCCCGATTTTGCGCCGCCGATCGCAGGGCCGGAAACCGAGAATTTAACTTCCATCGTTTTGGCAAGCGAAAGAACTTCATTCATGTCGAGGCCTTTGCGCATCCTTGTGCCACCGCCGGCCGCCCCGCCGCGGAGAGAGTTGATGACAGTCCATCCTTCGGCTTCTGTTTCCTGGTCTTTCCAGTGAAATACTATTTCGGGTTCTTTGTTTTCGAATTTTTGTAGCAGGTCTTTCATTTTGGAGTTTTAAAGCGCCCAAAGATAACGTTCCCGCAAGGACAATCAAAGGATCAATTCCCGAAAAAGGCGATGTTGGACGGCAATTTTGCTAATTTCCTGAAACTCCGCAAGCGATTGAAACGGCATCCTTTTGCGTAGTGCAGCGAAGCAAAAGATATAGTGGAAAGCGAGGCCCGCAGGGTGCGGCATAATGAAACCATTCCGGAAGCTGACTTAAGTTTCGCGTAACGCATTTAAAATGACTACTTTTGCCGCTCAAAACTCCGGCTATGAAGATGAAATTACTCGCCCTATTGTTGATGTTTGCAACGGTCCTGACAGCACAAACCGCTGAATATGTCATTGGCCCGGAGGGATACGGACTCGAAGCGCCTTACACCGATCGCGGGATGATACCATCTTTCATTACGGGAGACGACATGTTTGCTTTTTCGCGAAAGATCGATGCGTCGACAAACGTGCCGCGAAGCTATTTGATACGCATCAATCTGCTTAATGGTTCAATGTATGTGTACGATGGCATCCAGCTTTCCGGAACGGCAGATTTTTACAGTCCGGTTAATTTTACCGAACACGGAGGCTATGTTTATTTCCGCTCGGCATCTAAACTTTACCGCGTGAACAAGGCCACGAATGAGATCGCGATTTATATCAACGATTGTGAGCACTATTATATATGGGGCAACCGCCTGATCCATGATATGTGGAATTCATCTAAGACCTATGTTAAAAATCTCGATACGAACCAGAGCATTGAAGTACCGGCACCCGATGGAAAGAACATTTTCCGGATCGGCGGTTTCTATGAGTATGAAGGATCGGTTTATTTTTGGGGTTCGGCATCGAGTTTCAGCATCATTAAAAATGGCATTTTTAAATTTGATCCGGCGGTGAATTCACTGACATCATTTATGTATGTCGCACTCCAGTCGTCCAGCAACATGTATACGAACAGGAATGAAGTGGTCCGTGTAAACGACAATCTTGTTTTCCTGATTAAAGACGGCTCGTATAATTACAAATATGCTTCCGTGAACCTGATTACGCAGACATTAAACAACGATTTCACGTTCGATACGAACAGCGTTTACGATACGGGAATTAATGAACCGTTCGTGATCGGGAACCAGGTTTTTATTCCGAAAGCGGGACAGACGTATGTTTCGGATGGTATTTCGGCGCCGCAGGTAAGCGATATCGGCGGATTTGGCGGCGGATGGTTTATGAGTACTTATGATGATTTTCTGACTTATAACGATGTTGTCTACACCAATCGGAATACCGAGGAATTTGGAAGCGAAATATGGCGCACGGACGGCACGCCCGACGGAACTTATATGCTTACCGATCTTGAGCCGGGTGAAGGAGACG
>CBDUBP010000305.1:0-2906 GCA_965365415.1 uncultured bacterium
AAGCCGATATCACCGAACTTGAAACTTACGAAGAACGCAAAATGTTCCTTGAAGACCTTGGCCTGCAGGAACCCGGCGCCTCGGTTTTGATCCGTGCAGCATACAAGTTGCTAAATCAGCAAACCTACTTTACAGCCGGTGTAAAAGAGGTCCGTGCCTGGACGATCAATGTCGGCGATACCGCACCACAGGCGGCCGGAGTCATCCACACCGATTTTGAGAAAGGATTCATCCGCGCCGAAGTAATTGCCTATG
Source organism: uncultured bacterium (assembly GCA_965365415.1). GTDB lineage: Bacteria > Bacteroidota > Bacteroidia > Flavobacteriales > Flavobacteriaceae > Flavobacterium. The sequence goes on from CBDUBP010000305.1 coordinate 256, forward strand.
AAGATTACGTTAAATACGGGACTGAAGCAAAAGTCAAGGAAGCAGGAAAATTCCGTGTTGAAGGGAAAGAGTATATTGTTAAGGATGGCGATGTGATGCATTTTAGGTTTAATGTGTAAAAAAGCTGCAAAGCTCCAAAGATCCAAAGATCCACCCGAGGCGTGCCGAACTGAACGATGCTAAAGTAATAAAGAGAGCGAGCTGACGCGTGGCCGACTAACCCTTGCTAAAGAAGCAGTATAGTACGCTGCCTGTACATCTAAACCCTCTAAACGGTCTAAACTCTCGTTCTAAACCTCTAAGTGCAATAATCAACCTTCCAATACGTTAGCATTATCGGCAACCACCAATGAAGATTGCCGTCCTGCATGAAAATTATTTTTGCCCCGATTCACCGAATCATCCTTATGTTTTTTTTGTTTGTTTCTGCGTTATCGAACGCTCAATATGAGGCGATCGATGAGAGGGTCAGAACATATCCGAGATCTTTTTGCGAACCATCGCAGCTCGCTGATCGGATCAATCGTGATTTTAGTTTGGATACCGAAAAAACACGTGCGATTTTCACGTGGATCGCGACGAATGTCACCTACGACATGAAGGAGTATTTTTCAAATTCGGGCATTGCGTACAGTTACAAATCTGAAGCTGATCGCATCCAGAAAGAAAAAGTATTCCGCAAGAACCTTGCAAAACGGACTATCAGTACAGCGAAAGGAATATGCGAAGGATATTCGACATTGTTTACTACAGTCTGCGTATTAACCGGACTGGAAGCGGTCATCATTCCCGGAACGTCGAGAAATCATCAGTCACAGATTGGAAAACTGCCAACGGAAAGCGACCATGCATGGAACGCGGTGAAGATCGACGGCAAATGGAAACTTATCGATTTGTCGTGGGCCGCGGGCGCCGTCGACAATAACAGGAAATTCCAAAAACGCTTTAACGATGTCTATTTTTGCACCGATCCAGATAAGTTCGCGCTAAACCATTTTCCGGACGATCCCAGATGGCTGCTGACCAAAAAATCCCCAAAGGAATTTGCAGAAGCGCCGTTCTTTTTCACGGAATACCTGCGCTCGGATTACAGTTTCAATATTGAAAACGGTCACATCCGGTTTTCGCAAAATAAGCCGGTCGTTTTCAATATCGAAAACCTGCGGCCATCAGATCGGGTTTACTACATTACAAGCAAAGACAATGTCCTTGATCCCGTCCGTGTTGACGAGAATAACAATTTTGCGATTTACCCAAGCGCAAAAATGTCGGGTTACCTGACGATTTTCATCAATGAAAAACCCGTTGTTTCGTATAGGATCCTGCGAAGCTGATCTAATGAAACAATTTAGAAATTTAGAAATGATGCACCGCGGTTTGCTACCTCCATTGTTACATTGTTCCATTTCTAAATTGCTACATTAATAATTGTCAATATTCTATTGATAACTTTACCTGCAAGCCCTTTCAATATCTGGGGTTAACGTATAAATTAGCGCCAAATCCCTAAATCCGGCATGGCCGAACTTCAGCAATATACAGAAGACAATATCCGCTCACTCGATTGGAAGGAGCATATCCGCATGCGTCCCGGTATGTATATCGGGAAACTTGGCGACGGATCGTCTCCTGATGATGGAATATACATCCTTCTCAAAGAAGTGATCGACAACTGCATCGACGAGTTCGTCATGGGTGCGGGCAAGACGATTGAAGTCACGATTAAGGACAAACTCGTTTCCGTCCGCGATTACGGGCGTGGGATCCCGCTGGGTAAAGTCGTTGATGTTGTCTCGAAGATGAATACCGGCGGAAAATATGATTCACTGGCATTCAAGAAATCGGTCGGTCTGAATGGTGTCGGTACAAAAGCGGTCAATGCGCTTTCTAATTATTTCCGTGTCGAATCGGTCCGGGAAGATAAGTTGAAAGCGGCGGAATTCAATGCCGGAAACCTTACTCTGGAAGAGGAAGTTGTTGAAACCACCAAACGTAAGGGAACAAAGGTCATCTTTACGCCCGACGAATTAATTTTCAAGAATTATAAGTTCCGGAATGAGTATGTCATCCGAATGCTCAAGAACTATTGTTACCTCAATACGGGCCTGACGATCATTTATAACGGCGAAAAGTATTTCTCCGATCATGGTCTGAAGGATTTGCTTGAAGAAGACATCAATGAGGACGACATGGTGTATCCGGTGATCCATCTTCTTGGCGATGATATCGAGGTGGCGATCACGCACAGCAAATCGCAATATTCCGAAGAATATCATTCATTTGTCAATGGCCAGAATACCACTCAGGGCGGGACGCATCTCGCGGCGTTTCGGGAGGCTGTCGTAAAAACGGTGCGTGAGTTTTACAACAAAGGTTTCGAACCTTCCGATATCCGGAAATCGATCGTCAGTGCGGTCAGCGTAAAAGTCATGGAACCCGTTTTCGAATCGCAGACCAAAACAAAGTTGGGATCGACGGATATGGGTCCGGGACTGGCATCGGTTCGGACATTCATCAACGATTTCGTCAAGAACAAACTCGATAATTTTCTTCATAAGAATCCTGAAACGGCAGACCTGCTGTTGCGAAAGATCCTGCAGGCCGAGCGTGAACGCAAGGAACTGTCGGGAATCAGGAAGCTTGCCAAGGAC
>CBDUBP010000306.1:0-2905 GCA_965365415.1 uncultured bacterium
TTTTCGCGAATTCCTCCGCTGGATCTGCTTCCTCATGACGCGCCTGTCGTTCGCGACATCAAAAAGCCGGTCGATAAGCCAAAGAAAACCGAAGAGCCAAAACCGGCGGTAAAACCGGCTCCAAGACCGTCGAAAGCGGCGACCAATGCCCTGGACAACCTATTGAACGGTTCAGACAAATCCGGTGACGGAAATGATAAAGTTGGCGGCAACAAAGGAAAAGCCTACGGAACAACAGGTTCGACTGGATATGATGGCGGCGGCGGAACCGGAACAGGATCAGGCGGCGGAGACGGATCCGGCCAGGGAATCGGATCAGGAAGCGGTTATGGAAGCGGCTCAGGCGGCGGTCGTGGAAGCGGCGTCGGAAATTATCAGCTTGCCGGAAGAAAAGTGCTTTCAAAACCACAGCCAAGATATACATGCAACGAACAGGGAACCGTTGTCGTTGAGATTGCGGTAAACGCATCGGGAACGGTTACTGCCGCAACACCCGGAGTCAGGGGAACCAGTAATTTGGCGTCCTGCCTGCTTGAACAGGCAAAGATTGCGGCGATGAATACAAAGTTCGATGCAAATTCGTCGGCACCTGAGAAACAGGTTGGAAAGATCATCTATAACTTCAAGCTTACCGAATAAGCATTGACCACCTATAAGGAAACGGTCGATTGGATGTTTTCACGGCTTCCGATGTATCAGCGGCAAGGCGCGTCGGCATATCGCAAAGATTTAACGAACATCCGCATCCTGGCTGAATACCTCAATCATCCTGAGCAGGATTTGAAGTGCGTCCATGTTGCCGGAACGAACGGCAAAGGATCGACATCTCATATGCTTGCATCCATTTTAATGGAATCGGGCTACAAGGTCGGATTATATACTTCCCCGCATCTAAAGGATTTTCGCGAACGCATTACGGTTAATGGAAGAAAAATTCCTGAAAGCAACGTCATCGCATTCATTGATCTGCATCGAAGCTTCTTTGAATCACATCAATTAAGTTTTTTTGAGATGACGGTCGGAATGGCATTCGATCATTTTGCGAAACAGGAAGTCGATATCGCGATCATCGAGACCGGAATGGGCGGAAGGCTCGATGCGACCAACATCATTAGGCCCGAGGTTTCCGTAATCACAAACATCGCACTCGATCACACCCAGTTTTTGGGCGACACATTGGAAAAGATCGCGTTTGAAAAGGCGGGAATCATGAAGCAAGGGGTTCCGACGGTAATCGGTGAGCGGCAAAGCGAAACCCAGGACGTTTTTATTGAGTGGGCAAACGAATTGAACTGCGATCTCCAATTTGCCTCTGATTCTAGCGTCCGGTTTTATCAAAGCGACCTCAAAGGAAACTATCAGGCTCACAATCAAAAAACGGTTCTGCAAACTATTCGGATCCTGCGGGAGTCTGAATGGAAAATCACTGACGACGCGATCATCAAAGGACTCCAGAACATCATCAAGAATACGGGATTGCAAGGCCGCTGGCAACAATTGCGCGACAATCCTATAGTGATTTGCGATACTGCTCACAACAGGCATGGGCTTGAAGCAACGCTTCCACAGATCAATGATTATACTTTCGACAGGCTGCATATTGTGCTGGGAACGGTCAATGATAAAGACCTCGGCGAAATTTTAGGATTGTTTCCCAAATCGGCCACGTACTATTTTTGCAAACCTGACATTCCGCGCGGACTCGACGCACACGAACTTCAGAACGCGGCTTCTGCATTCGGGCTGTCCGGAAAATGCTATTCATCGGTTGCTCAGGCTTATAAAGCGGCATTGTCGGAAGCGGGCCGGAACGATTTTATTTATATTGGCGGAAGCACATTCGTGGTCGCGGAAATTTTATAATATTTCAAACATTTTATTTGGTGTTCCCAAAAATGAGGCTATATTTGCACTCGCATTAGGGCGATTAGCTCAGTTGGTTCAGAGCATCTGGTTTACACCCAGAGGGTCGGGGGTTCGAATCCCTCATCGCCCACAAAAAGTCGAAACGAAAGTTTCGGCTTTTTTTATTTCACAAAGTGTCGAAAGTTCTACTTTCGTAAGCTGTGTGCAATAAAAAAATGAAAAATACGACGAAGGAGTGTTTTGACTTTTTGTGAAGGCTCCACCCAAAAGGATCAACGCAGTTAATCCCATCGCCCACAAAAAGTCGAAACGAGAGTTTCGGCTTTTTTTTATTTCACAAAGTGTCGAAAGTTCTACTTTCGTAAGCTGTGTGAGATAAAAAAATGAAAACACGACGAAGGAGTGTTTGACTTTTGTGAAGGCACCACCAAAAAGGATCAGCGGTAGCTAATCTCATCGCCCACAAAAAGTCGAAACGGGAGTTTCGACTTTTTAAATTTATACAGTGTCGAAAGTTCCGCTTTCGTAAGCTGTGTGCAATAAAAAAATGAAAAACACGACGACGGAGTGTTTTGACTTTTGTGAAGGCACCACCATATGAATCAACGCAGTTAATCCCATATCCGCACAAGATTTTTTGCTTTAAGTGTTGAAAATAACCTCCTGTTAATAAGAAAGCAGTTTTCAGGCTGCTTTTTTTACATCTATCTTTTTAAAGATGCCATATCGATGACAAACCTGTATTTTACATCGCTTCGCAGCATCCGTTCATACGCCTCGTTTATATCCTGCATTCGAATCATTTCGATATCTGACACAATATTGTGCTTACCACAGAAATCAAGCATCTCCTGAGTTTCCGCTATACCGCCGATTAACGAACCCGCTACCGATTTGCGTCCTAATATCATTGGTACGGTATGAAGCATTGGCTCAAGTCCGCCGAGGTACCCGACAAGCACAAGTGTTCCGTTAATATTGAGTGTTGAAATGTATGGGTTTACATCATGAACGTATGGAACCGTATTAACAATCAGGT
>CBDUBP010000307.1:0-2887 GCA_965365415.1 uncultured bacterium
TTCCATTTTGACGTCAGTCTTACGGTGACAGTCGACACACCATCCCATCGTAAGAGGTGAATGCTGCTTCATCAGCTCAAATTCCTGAACCGGGCCGTGGCACGTCTGGCATTCGATCCCCGCCACAGTTACGTGCTGCGAGTGGTTGAAGTATGCGAAATCAGGAAGGTTGTGTATGCGGACCCATTTTACCGGCTGCGTTACGCCTGTATACTTTTGATTTGCCTTATCCCATCCGACGGCGTCATACAATTTTTGGATCTCTCCGTCGTAGAAAGCTTTGCTGTATTCAGGAGTCGCAGTAGATTCAGCAACTTCACTGATGTTCTTGTGGCAGTTCATACAAACGTTCAGCGACGGAATCCCTGCATTTTTCGAATGCCTTGCGGCAGAGTGGCAGAACTTACAATCGATCTCGTTGTCACCCGCGTGGATCTTATGCGAATAATGGATTGGCTGGATCGGTTGGTAACCTTCGTCAACGCCTACCTGCATCGTATAGCCATATACAAAATAACCTGCAGCCAGCATCAGCACGATAGCCGTAACCAATACAAGGAACTGGTTCTTCGCGAACGCTTTCCAGATCGGCATTCCTTTCGGTTTGCGCTCAGCGACCTCAAGTCCGTTAGCCTTGGCGACACGCGTCAAAACCCTATTCACCAAAAGCAACATGACCACAAGAATTACAAGCACGAATGCAAGAACGGCAAGAATCAGGTCGTTGGAAACACCGCCTTCCTGCTGTGCAGCAGATTGCTGTCCGGGAGGCAACGCCCCACCGCCATTCTGAGGCGGCGCGATCGTTTCAGAAGTATAGGCAAGGATATTGTCGATATCCTCATTTGAAAGCGCAGGAAAAGGCGTCATGATCGCCTTGTTGTTCTCTTCGAATAGTTTCACGGCCGTCGGGTCGCCCGACTTGATCATTTCGGAGCTGTTGCGGATCCACTTGTAAAGCCACTCCCTATCGTGCTTGTCCGCCACGCCACGCAATGCAGGTCCGAGCGCTTTCACATCGAGCTTATGACAAGCAGCACACTGCGAATTGAACAGCGCCTTGCCCTTTGCCGCATCACCGGCACCGACAGCAGCAGGAGCACCGGCCGGATCACCCGCCGGGGCAGTTTCTGCAATTGCAGCATCAGAAGCTGGTGCATTCTGAGAAATTGACGTCAACGAAAAAGATAGAAGTATAGCAAGACTGATTATAGCCCTCGAGAACGATTTATGGTTACCCACTTTTTTCATATCGTGAAAGATTATCGACAAATTACAGGTTGTTACGGGGCCGAAAACCCAACCCGCAAAACCAGCACAAAAATACGATTAAAGTGATATTAACAAAGCTATAACTAAGCGGGATGATTCAATTTATACCAATTCTAAATAAACAAATCAATGGACATAAAATATGATTTAAATTACATTTGCATATAAACAGCACAAAATGAAACTTCTACTGCAAAAAACCCTATTCTTTCTACTGATGTTGCCCGCCGGAGCACTCGCTCAGGACACTAAAATCAGCATCTCCCAGGCATCAGAATTCGAACAAATGCTCGCCGAAAAACGACGGATAAATTCGTCGATAACCGTCAACGATAAATATAAAATACAGGTTTACAACGGTGATAGCGAAACCTCCAAAAAGACGCTCGCCGAGTTCAGGAAAGAATTCAGGAATTACGATGGCACGATCGTTTTTTCGACACCATCATACAAAGTTTGGGTAGGCAATTTCAAAACCCGTATCGAAGGTGAAAGAAATCTGGCCGAAATAAGGAAAAAGTATCCAAATGCGTTTTTAGTACGGCCAAATAAATAATTGAAAATTGATAAGTGACAAGTGACAATTGAACGTTGAAAACCTATACTACTGTCAACTGTTAACTGTAAACTGATTTCTCCCAGCTCTTCCGGCTGTCCGCTCTAGCTTTTACTCATGCGCGTCGTTTTGCATCGCCAACTCCGGCTTCTGCTGTCGCCGTCATTTGCCGGCAAAACTTTGCCATTTCATAAAAGGCTGCCGCTTCCATCCGGGCTGAATTACAATTGACAGTTGACAATTGATAATTGAACGACAGCATGGATTAGGCATTGGACTTTCGATGTCGGCATTTGACTTTCATTATTCAAAGTTCGTTGATCATCATTCTTCGGTTCAAAATAAACCATAAAAAAAAGCCCCAACCGGGGCTTTTTCTATTTCAATTTCTTTTTCACAGCAACCTCCTGGAAGGCTTCGATGACATCATTCATCTCAATGTCATTATAATTCTTGACCTGCATACCGCAGTCATATCCTTTCGAAACTTCCTTCACATCGTCTTTGAATCGCTTCAGCGCCGTCAGCTCGCCCGTGTGGACGACAACGCCATCGCGAATAATGCGGATCCTTGAGTTTCTGTAAATCTTGCCATCGGTGACCATACATCCGGCGATCGAGCCGACTTTCGAAATCTTGAATATCTCCCTGATCTCGGCAGTACCGGTAATTTCTTCCTTCATTTCCGGGGAAAGCATTCCTTCCATCGCATCGCGCAAATCGTCGATCGCATCGTAAATGATCGAATAATTCCTGATATCGATTTCCTCTTTCTCGGCGAGCTGCCTTGCATTTCCGGCAGGACGAACGTTAAATCCGATGATGATCGCATCTGATGCCGATGCTAGCATGACATCCGTTTCGGTGATCGCACCTACGCCTTTATGGATGATATTGATCTGAATTTCTTCAGTCGATAATTTTGAGAATGAATCCGACAACGCTTCAACCGAACCGTCAACGTCACCTTTAAAAATGATATTCAGTTCCTTGAACTGTCCAAGAGCAATACGCCTTCCAATCTCCGCAAGTGTAATATGGCGTTGCGTACGAACCGAC